>PNKW01000071.1 GCA_013822695.1 Erythrobacter sp.
TGCAGGAGCCGGCGCGCCTCTTCCTGCCCGGTGCCGAGCGGCACGGTGGCAAGATTCTCGGTCGTCATCAGCTCGCGCACCGGCTGCGCGGGGTTCTCGGCAAAGCGCACGTCGCGGTTGGTGAGGATGCCGACGAGCTTGCCGCCCGCGTCGACCACGGGGATGCCGCTAATGCGGTTGGCCTGCATCAGCGCCTGCGCCTCGCCCAGCGTCGCGTCGGGCTGGATCGTGATCGGGTTGACCACCATCCCGCTTTCATAGCGCTTGACCGCGCGCACCGCAGCGCATTGCGCGTCGATGTCGAGATTGCGGTGGAGCACGCCGATGCCGCCCAGCTGCGCCATGGCGATCGCCATGTCCGCCTCGGTCACGGTGTCCATTGCCGAGGACAGGACCGGGATATTGAGGCGGATGTCGCGCGTCAGGCGGGTCGAGGTGTCGGCCATGCTCGGCAGGACGTTGCTCTCTGCCGGGCGGAGCAGCACGTCATCGAAGGTCAGACCGAGCGGGATATCCATGAGCGCCACTTTCGCTTGCAAAGGTAGAGGGGGGTTCTCCTCTGGCGGGAGATTCGTGGCGGCCCATGTAACGACACCGGCGAGCTTGCGCTAGGGGCGCGAATCCGCCTTTGCCGGATAGCGTGCCGGGTCGGCGATCACGCGGATCAGGTCCTCGTGGAGCAGCAGATCATCCACCGCCCCGCCCAGCTCGATTCCCGCCACCTCGTCGGAGGGCTGGTGGTAGCGGGCAGCGATAAAGGGATCGAGGATCGCGCGGCTGCCATAGGTGCTCGACAGCAGCACCGCGGGCACGTCCGCCTGCACCAGCGCCCAGCCGTCCTGCCGCATCAGGAAGCTGTCGGCGAGGCTCTGGTCGCCGAGCGTGCGGCCATGGCGCCGAAGCGCCGCCAGCACCTCGGCATCAAGCGCGGGGTTCTTTCCGCGGCCGATGAAGCCCACCGGGCTACCTGCGGGCGCGACCGCCATCATGTCGAGATTGAAGGCGGCGACGATGCTGGCGAGCGGCAGCGGCGGGTTCTTCACGAAGGCGCGAATGCCGAGCAGGCCCGGCTCCTCGGCAGTGGTCGCGAGAAAGTAGATGTCGCGCCCCAGCGGAGCCCCGGCCTTCAGCCGCCGCGCCAGTTCGAGCATCATGGCGATGCCGCTGGCATTGTCGGCCGCGCCGTTGCAGATCCGGTCGAAGGCGCCCGGCGGGCCGCATTCGCCGAGGTGGTCCCAATGCCCCAGCACCAGCACCGCGCCCGATCCGGGCTCGCTGCCGGGGATCATGCCGATGATGTTCTGGCTGGCGAATTCGCGGCGGTCGCTGGTCGCCTCGATGCTGACCGACAGGTTGAGTTCGATCGGGGTGAAGCCACCATCTTCGGCCTCGGCCTTCCACGCCGCCCAGCGGCGCGCGCCGACCACATCGGCGAAGGCCTTGTCGGTGATGTAGGCGGCGAGATTGTCCGCTTCCTCGCTCGCCAGCTGCAGGCGTGGGCGCTCGGCGGCAGCGCGCAGCGCGGCGAGCGCCTCGCCATCGGGGACGACGGTGAGAACGGCGGTCGCGCGCTGGCGGAACAGCGCGTCGCGGCGCTCGGTGTCGCGGCCCGGATCGGCGAGCATCACCGCCACCGCGCCCGCCAGCGCATCGCCCAGCACCGAGCCGTCGCCATAGCCCACGAACACCACCGGCACCCCCGTTCCCGGCCCGCCAAAGGCAAGCGCGCGGCGGCGCGGGGTGAAGACCGCAGCTGCCGAGGCCGGGACGACCACCCGCCGCCGTCCCTGGGTCAGCACCAGCTGCGAGGTTTCGGGATGGACGCCCAGCAGATCGACCGGCAGGCGCCAGTAGGAGCCCGGGTCATTGGTGCCCGAGACGAGGCCGACCTCGCCCATGCGCTGCTCGATCCACGCAGAGGCGACGCGTGCGCCCTCGGTGCCGGGCTTGCGCCCCGCCATCGCGTCCGAGGCGAGGACAGCAATATCGGCCTCGAGCCGCGCGGCGATGGCGGCGCGGTCCTCGGCCGGCACGCTCGCCGCCTTCGGGGCCGGCGGCGCGCAGGCGGCAAGCGCCAGCGGGCCGAACAGCAGCGCCAGAAGGGTGAGCCAGCGCCTGCGCGTCATTCGGCGGTCCAGCCCCCGTCGATCGCGTAGTTTGCCCCGGTGATCCCGCGCGCGGCGGGCCCGCACAGGAACACCGCCAGCGCGGCGACATCCTCTGGCGCGATGAACTGCTTGGTCGGCTGCTTGGCGAGGAGGATGGCGTTCATCACCGCCTCGCGCGTCATCCCGCGCGCGGCCATGGTGTCGGGAATCTGGTTCTCCACCAGCGGCGTCCAGACATAGCCGGGCGAGATGCAATTGGCGGTGATGCCGTGGGTCGCAAGCTCGAGCGCGATGGTCTTGGTGAAGCCCGCAAGCCCGTGCTTGGCCGCGACATAGGCGCTCTTGAACGGCGAGGCGACGGCGGAGTGCGCGCTGGCGGTGTTGATGATCCGCCCCCAACCGCGCGCCTTCATCGCCGGCACGGCGAGGCGGGTGGTGTGGAAGGCGGCGGTAAGGTTGAGCGCGATGATCGCGTCCCACTTGTCGGTCGGAAAGGCCTCGATCGCGGCGACATGCTGCATCCCGGCATTGTTGACGAGGATGTCGATCGGGCCGACTTCCGCCATCATCGCTTCGATGGCGGCGGAGTCCATCAGGTTGGCGCCATTATAGGTCGCGCCCAACTCGTCGCAGAGCGTTGAAATCGCGTCCGATTCGCCCAGCCCGTTGAGAATCACCTCCGCGCCCTCGGCCGCCAGCGCGCGTGCCACCGCGAGGCCGATCCCCGAGGTCGAGCCGGTCACCAGAGCACGCTTGTCCTTGAGCATTGGCCGCATCTCCTGCACGTTCGGGCAACTGGTGTTCGCTTTTGCCGTGTGGCACGTGGCTGTCCAACAGAATTGTTGCGCCGTTGGGGACCAAGGGGAGGAATCGAAAATGCGTTTGGGGCCGTTCGACACGTCACGGATCAATGTCCGCTCCTCCGATGGCGGCGGGGGCGGGGGCGGGATGGGCCCGCGCGGGATCGGTTGCGGGACGCTGGTGATCGCGCTGATCGGTGCTGTCGTATTCGGGCTCGATCCGATGCAGACCATCGGCCTCGTGCAGGGCGTTCAGCAGCAGGGCGCCCCGGCGCAAGGCGGCGGCGGCGGGCAGGAACTGAGCGAGCAGGAGGTCTGCACCCAGAGCGAATATGCCAAGGAAGCCTGCAACGCGCTCACCAGCCTCGATGCGACCTGGGCAGCGACCTTCCAGCGCGCCGGCATCGCCTTCGAGCAGCCGGTGCTCGACCTTTTCCGCGGCGGGCAGGTGACCACGCAGGGCTGCGGCAGCGCGAGCGCGGCGGTGGGGCCGTTCTACTGCCCGGCCGACAAGGGCATCTATATCGACACCGGCTTCTACGATCAGCTCGCGCAGATGTCGGGCACCGGGGGCGATTTCGCGCGGCTCTATGTGATCGCGCATGAATATGGCCATCACATCCAGAACCTCACCGGCATTTCGGATCAGGTGCGCAAGGCCCAGCGCAGCAATCCGGCCGCCGCCAACCGCTTGCAGGTGGCGATGGAACTTCAAGCGGATTGCTATGCCGGGATGTGGGCGGGCAAGAACCGCCAGCTTATCGAAGCAGGCGATTTGGAGGAAGGTTTGAAAGCCGCAAGCGCGATCGGCGACGATACCCTCCAGCGCAATGCGGGTCAGGGGGTCAATCCCGAGAGCTTCACCCATGGCTCCAGCCGCCAGCGCATGGAAGCGCTGCGGCTGGGTCTGGAAGCCCGTGACGATTCTGCGTGCGAGGTGTTTTTCGAAGGAGGCTGATTGTCATGCGCCCTGTTTTTCTGGTCACGCTCGCCGCGCTGGGATGGGCCCTATCCGCGCCGCTCGCCGCGCAGGTCATGCCCGAACCCGACGCCAAGGAAGTCGCCAAGACCCCCTTGCGCGATCTCAACATCGACGCGCGCGACATTCCCGAGGTGCTCAAGGCGGCCGAGCGCGATCCCTATGCCACCGCGGGCCTCACCAGCTGCGACGCGCTGGTGAGCACGATTGCCGGGCTCGATAGGGAGCTGGGCGCCGATTACGACATCGCCGAGGATGATGGCGAGAAGCGGATCAGCGAGGGCCGCGTCGGGCAGAGCGTGGTCGGCTCGTTCATACCCTTCCGCGGGCTGGTGCGCGAGGCGAGCGGCGCGGCCGAGGCGGACCGCAATCTGCGCGCAGCCTATACTGCCGGGATGGCGCGCCGCGCGTTCCTCAAGGGCTGGGGTCTGGGCCGCGGCTGCGCCTATCCCGCGCGGCCAAAGGCGACGACGAAAACAGCGGCGGGCGGGAAGTAGGCTTCAAGCCCCTCCTCGCCCGCACGCGGGCTCCCGATCGGCCCTTGTGACTGTCAGCGCGGGTATCAGCTGTCCCGGCCGGCGTCCCAGCGGCTGATCTGTGCGTCGAGCGTGCGCAGCAGCTGCTTGCGGGTTTGCTCGGGGATGTCCTTGTTGGCGGCGATCTCCTCGCGCGCTTCCCTGAGGCCCATTACCGCCGAGGCATAGATGCGCTTCTGGCAGAGGCTGACGATCTGGATCCCGTCCGTGGTGGTGGTTTCCGAGACCTCGTCGCTGCCCGGCTTGCATTCATGCTTGACGATCACGCGCGGCTGGCGACCGGCCTCGGCGCGGGCGCGGGCGCGGGCGGCGTCGGCTTGAGCCTCAGCGATGATGCGGGGCAGCTCGGCGAGCGCCTTGTCGGCCTCGGCCAGCCCTGCGCGCATCTCGGCGAGCATTTCTGCGCGATCCGCCTCCTCGAGGCCCTCGAGACCTTCGAGCTTGCGAGCCAGTGCCTCGCCGTCGTGCCGTCCGCGGGTGACGATCTTGACCCGGCGCTCCTTGCCCGCCTCATCGCGCCACACGCGTTCGGTCACCTGCGTGTCACCGGGCGCATCGGGATCGATCACGAGGACGGAGGGCGGCGTCGGCGGTTCGGGCGCCTCAGGGGGTTCGGGCGCTTCGGGAGCTTCGGGCGGCTCGGGCGCTTCGGGAGCCTCGGGTGCTTCGAGGACGCGCTCGTCCTCGCCTGCGGCATAGGTGATGCTGGCGGTGAGCGGCAGCACCAGCAGCCCCGCGCCGAGCAGCGCGCGGCCGGCCATGCGGCGGCGGGGGGAAAGATCGGACATGGAAAGGCTCCTCAGACGATGGATGATCGATTTCTCGCCGAGCACAGGACAGGCCATCGGCGCGGTCAGGGCGGCGTTGTGGGCGGTGCCGGGGGCGGCGGCAAAGCGGGCAATGAGCGCGGCATAGGCGGCCTTCTCCTGCGCGCCGCGCCGGGCCATGACCCGCGCATCGCACGCCGCCTCCTGATCGCGCCGGAGCGCAAGCCAGCCATAGCGGCCGAGCGGGTTCCACCAGTGCAGCGCGAACAGCGGCTGGACGAGGATGTTGACCAGCAGATCCCCGCCGCGGTGGTGCGCAAGCTCATGCGCCAGCGCCAGATCGCGCCCCGTGCGGTCGTGCAGCGCGAGGAAGCCCGGCGGCAGCGCGATCACCGGGTCGAGCACCCCCATCGCCAGCGGCGCGTTGGTGGCGGGCGTCTCGACAAGGCGCACCGGCATGCCCATGAGGCCCCGCGTGCGGCCAAGCTCGCGGCCCTGGGCAAGCAGCCCGTCGCGCAGGGAGAAATAGGCGGCGAAGCGCAAGGCCAGGAACAGCGCCGCCCCGCCGAGCCACACCAGCAGCAGCATCTCGAGGAACGGCCAGCCCGAGAGCACCGCGAAGAGGTCAAAGCCGGGTTCGGGCGCTGCAAGCGGCATGGCCGAAGCAGCGGGAAGAGCGTCCGCAGGCAACGCGGCAGCGGCGGCTTCGATCAGCGCCGGATCGGTGATCGGCGACGTGTCGGCGATGGCGGGCGCGGGCAGCGCGGCGTCCCCGGGCGCCATCCACGCAGGCAGCGTCACCGGCGGCACGATCAGACGCAGCAGCGGCAGCGCCCACAGCGCATAGGCCGCCTCAGGGCCGAGATGGCGCGAGACGGGGCGGCGCGCCGCCAGCACCGCAGCGATCAGCACGCCGGTCCACACCAGCGTCTGGAGCAGCACCGCGCTCACGACTTAAGCTCCTTCAGCAGCGCCTCGATCTCTGCAAGATCATCGGCGGTGAGCGCCTCGGTCTCGGCAAGGTGCGCGACCAGCGAAGCGGCGCTGCCGCCGAACAGGCGGTCGACCAGCCGGCGACTCTCGCCCCCGACATAATCCTCGCGCGCGATCAGCGGCGAATAGAGAAAGCGGCGACCATCGGGCTCGGCCGCGGCGGCCCCCTTCTGGACGAGGCGCGAGAGCAGGGTCTTGACCGTGGCAAGGCTCCAGCCGCGCTGCGCGCAGACATCCTCGCACACCTCGGCGGCGGTCTGGCGCGGGCGGTCCCACAGCACTTCCATCACCGCATGCTCGGCATCGGTGATGCGTTCGCCGGCTCCGGCTTGGGAGCTATCTTCGGATGCAGACACGGCAGCGTCCTCCTCGCTTGTGATTACACCTGTAGTCATGACGACTACGCCTGTAAACCTTGCGCGCGGCTGAACGGGGCTGTTCCGGTCTTGCGCTTCGTCGAAGCGGCGATACACCCGGACGAATGACATGGATGCCCAATCTCGTCTTGAGGCGCACCGCCCTCGCCGCCCTCGCCCTGATCGCCGCGCCGCTGTCAGCGCAGGCCGACGACGCCTTCCTGCCCGAGACCACGCCCGCCGACATCGGCGCCGCCGAGGCCGGGGTGCTGACCTTCCGCGGCGGGGTAGAGATCTTCCCCGACAAGGCGGATATCGGCGGCATCTCGAGCCTCGAATGGCAGGACGACACGCTGTTCGCGATCACCGACGACGGGCGCTGGATCGCCATCACCATCGACGAGATCCAGGGCCGCCTCACCGATGTGGCGAGCGTGCGCCTCGGGCCGCTGCAGGACGCGCGGGGCGCCAAGATCGACGACAAGACGCGCGGCGATGCCGAGGCCCTGACCCGCCTGCCCTCGGGCGAATGGCTGGTCGCCTTCGAGCAGCAGCACCGCATCCTGCGCTATGCCGACCTCGGAGGCCCGGCCACGGGCGACTATACCGCCGCCGCTGCACTGCTCCCTGCGGACGCTTCCAACGAAGGGATCGAGACCCTCGCCGCTTACCCCGGCGGGGTGCTTGCCTGCGGGGAGTGGAGCGATCCCGCGCGTCCCAATTGCCTGCGCATCGCCGATGACGGCGCGCAGGGCTTCCACCTTGCCGCGCCCGAAGGCATTGCGCCGTGGGGCGGCGTGCCGACCGATGCGAGCTGCAAGGCGGACGGCACCTGCTATGTCCTCTTCCGCAGCTATACCAAGGGCGAAGGCAACCGCGCCGCGCTTGTCGCGCTCGCGCCCGACAACACCGCGATCACCCTCGCGGTGCTCGCCCCGCCGCTCAAGCTCGACAATTTCGAAGGGTTGGCGGTGCGCGAGGTGGCGGGCCAGACCTTCCTCTACATGATCTCCGACGACAATCTCCAGAACTGCGAGCGGGCGCGCAAAGCCGAGTGCCAGCACACCTGGCTCTACAAGTTCGCGCTCCCCGCTCCGCCCGCCCCCGCGCCCGAACCCGTCCTCACGTCCCGCCCCGGCGTGCGTCCCTTCCCCGAGGCGGCGAGCGTCAGCGTGGTGCTCACCACCGAACTCGGCCCCGTCACCATCGCGCTCGAGATCGAACGCGCGCCGGTCACCGCGGGCAATTTTCTGCGCTATGTCGACGAGAAGCGGCTGGACGGCACGACCTTCTACCGCGCGGTGGATCTGGAAGGCGCGCGCAAGCCCTCGGGCCTCGTCCAGGGCGGCACGCGCGGCGATCCGAAGCGCGTGCGCCCCAAGATCGCCTTCGAGCCGACCACCGTCACAGGCCTCAGCCACGACCACGGCGCGCTGTCGATGGCGATGGATGCGCCGGGCGATGCGGACGGGGACTTCTTCATCATTATCGAAGACCAGCAGGGCTTTGACGCCGATCCGGGCGCGAGCGATCCCGCCTGGGCGGCAGGCTATGCGGTGTTCGGCTATGTCACCGAAGGCATGGACATCGTCGCAAAGATCCTCGCCGCCCCGCGCGATCCGCAAGCGGGCGAAGGGCCGATGAAGGGCCAGATGCTGGGGCCCGAGGTGAAGATCATTTCGGCGCGGCGGGTGGAACACTAGAGCGCCAGCCCTAAAGGACCAGTTGGGTCTGGATCACCACTGCAACCGGCTTGCCATCGGCGGTCTCGATCGTGGTCTGCCACACCGACATGCGCCGCCCCGTCTTGAGCGGCACGCTGCGCCCCTTCACGAGGCTCCCGACCGGCGCGGCGCCGAGGAAATTGGTCTTGCTCTCGATCGTGGTGGTGCCCTTGGCGCCCTCGGGCAGGCAGGCGACCGCGCCCACCGCGCCGAGCGCATCGGCGAAGGCCATGATCGCCCCGCCATGCATGATCCCGCCTGTAGTGCACAGGTCCTCGCGCACCGTGATCTCGCCCTCGACGCCTTGCGCCGAGGCGGCGGTGACGGTCACGCCCATGAGCTTCGAGAACGGCATGGCATCGGCAGGGTTCATCACTTTGTCTCCTCTGGCGGGGCGAGGCGGGCGATGTGCAGGACCTCGATGGCGAATTCTTCGGCGCTGCGCATCCGCAGCATCCCGGCGCGCTGAAGCCCGATCGCGCCGTGGGCGAGCATCCAGACGCGCATCACCTCGCGGCGGCGGGTGTCGTCGTCGGCACCCCGGGTCGCAAGGGTATCGAGCGCGACGGCGATCACCCGGTCGACGGCCGCGCGCAGCGGGGGAGTCGCGTTGATCTGGTCATATTGCCGCCCGGTCATCACCGCATAAAGTCCCGGCTGGTCGAGCGCGAAGCGGACATAGGCGGCAAGGAAACCGGCCGGATCGGGCACGGTCGCGAGGGTGTCGGCAAGCCGCGCAAAGCCGCGCGCCGCAAGGGCCGCCAGCAGCGCCTCACGGTCGGCAAAGTGGTTGTAGAGCGCCCGGTGCGCGACCCCCAACCGTTCGGCGAGCGTGCGCAGCGAGAAGCTCGCCGAGGGGTCCTCGGCCACCAGATCAAGCGCCGCATCGAGCGCAGCAGTGGCAAGGTCGCCGTGGTGATAGGCCGCGCGCCGGGTCATCAGGCCATCACGCCGCCTGCGTCAGGGCCGAGACGTGCCAGTCGACGCTCATCTGCGCGACTTCGCGTGCCGAGGAGTCCTCCATGCGGATGTTGACGGGGAAGCGCACCTTGCCCTCGGCGTCGAGCGCGGCGAACAACGCGGCCCTGTCGCCATCGACCGCGGCATGCGCGGTGATCTTGCCCTTGGCGGGACGAACATAGGCAATGGTCGAGCTCGCGGCGACCGGGCGCAACATCGCGAGACGTTCGAGAAACATCCCCGCCATCGCCGCGCCCGAGGCCGCTTCGGCGAGCGTGAACAGCGCGCCGGCATGCATCGTGGCGATGTGGTTGGAGGTGTTGTGGCTCTGTTCGAGCGTGGCGGTGGCGCGGCCGTCCCCGATCTCATCGAGGGTCACGCCGACATAGGACGCAAAGGGGACGATCGCGGAGAGCTGGGCCTTGAGGGCATCGAAGGGGGTCATGGGAATCGCCTCGTGTGGATTATATATCCACTGGATACATTGAGTCCGCACAAGGTCAAGACCGTGCGGCACGGCTGCGGCATTCCCTATTCCTTGAAGGCCGGGCGGCCGACCGGCTTCGACGCCTCGCGCGGCATCCCCGCCTCGATCACCGGGAGCCATCCTCGCGCGTTCATCCCGATATTGACCTGCGGGAGCGAGGCGAGGAAGCGCGCCTTGGCCTCCCATTCGGCAACCGAGCGGCTGGCGGCCTGTGCAGCCGCCTCAAGCCCGACCGGCTGACGCAGCGCGCGGTTGATCAGCGCGTCGCCGAAGAAGGTCCAGTCATTCTCGGCAACGCAGCCGAAGGAGGAGCGGGTGCTGGCGGCGGCGGTGAGGATCGCGGTGTCGGGGCTCGCCAGCACCGGCACGAACACGCCCGAATAGCAGGCCGAGAGGATCAGCACCCGCCGCCTGATCCCGGCCTCGGCGAGCGCCTCCTTCAGCCCCTTGGGGCTGAGCACGCCGTAGCCGCTGTCGCCCCAGTGATATGCGAGGCCAAGGTCACTGCCGTGGCTGGTGGTGTAGAGGACGAGCACATCCTCCTTGCCGTCCATCAGGGTGCCCAAGTGGCTGATGGCAAGGCGCAGCGCGGAGATCGAGCCGTGCGGGGCATCGTCCTGGCGGCCGTCGGGCCCGGCAAGGATCAGCGAGCGTCCCTCGGCACCATAGCGCGCGGCGAGCACCTTGGCTGCCTCGCGCGCCTCGCGGGCGAAGACCGGATCGCTGTCGAGCGCGATGGTCAGGACATAGGCGTCGGACGTGCCGGGCCGCTGGGGTGCAAGCGCGGCGAGCGCCGTGTCGAGGCGGCGGGCTTGCGCGCGTATCTCGCCCGCGCTGACACCGCGCCGCAGCTCGGGCGAGAGCTCGTAGCTCGCGCGCCGTTCGGCCATGGTCTTGCCGCTGCCGAGATCGGGGAACGGCGCGGTGTGCGGCGGCGGCTGGTTGGGGTCGGGCGGGGTCGGCGCGGAAGACTGCGAAAGCGCGGGGATCGCCGCCAGCAGCGCGACCATCCCGGCCCAGAGCTTCCCCATGATCGCGCCCCTGTTCATGCAGGGCCCAAGCTGCCCGCGCGTGGGGCGACGGTCAAGCGCGATGAAAGCGCGGGCCCGAGTTGCCGGAGTTACCAGAATCTGGTATTGCAGCGGCCATGGGTAAGAACACCTCGATCTCGCTCGGCGACCACTTCGAAGCCTATGCCCGCCGCAAGGTGGAATCGGGCGAGTACGCCACCATCAGCGAAGTGGTGCGCGACGCGCTGCGCAGGGCGGAGGAGCGGGAGAAGCGGATTGAAGCGCTCGATGCCGCGTTGGCCGAGGGTCTCGCGAGCCCGGTGGATGAGACGTTCAATTGGGACGACTTCATGCGTGAGCATTTCGGCGAAGATGCCGATGCGGATTGAGTATCGCGCCTCAGCGCGAGCCGACCTGAACGCCATCGCCATCTACACGAAACAGGAATGGGGGCCGGCCAAAGCGCGGCATTACCTTCGGCAATTGCGGGTCGTTGCGTCGAGCCTGTCGGAGTTTCCCAACCGGTTCCCGTCGCACAACTCCCGCCGCGGCCAATTCCGCAAAGTCGCCAGTGTCGAGCATTTCATATTCTACGTCGTTTGCGAAGACCGGATCGAGATCGTTCGGGTGTTGCACAAGGGCACGAACGTCGATCAAATTCTGTGACGCGCCCTCAGATCAACCGCGCACGCTGCTCGGGCGTCAGCAGCTGGCAGGCCTCGGCGGTTGTGCCGAACCAGCGATAGCGGTTGAGCGCGACGCGGTCGTAGATCCAGTCGCGCAGCGGGCGCGGAATGATGCGGAACACGAGGGTGAGGCGCCACCATCCGCCCAGCACCCGCGCGACTTCGAAATAGCCGTCGCTCTTGGTGTAGGCGCGGCCGTCGCGGACGAAGACGTAGGTCGCGTTCCAGTCGATCCCGAAATGGTCGCACAGCGATTGGCCGAGCGCGCCTTGCGCCGGGGTGAAGGCGATCCGCGCCGCCTTGTCGTGCTTCATGATGAAGCTGACCCCGCCCGAGCACAGCACGCAGACATGGTCGAAGATGAACAGCGGTCGCTTGTCGCCCCAATCGGGGAGTTCCGGTTCGATCATGCCGAGGTCTCTGTAACATCGAACGCGGCGAAGGCCGCGCGGAATTCGGCGAGGCTGACGATCCCGAGGCAGGGCCGCGCGCCGGGATCATAGCGGCGGCCTGCTGCCATCGTCCGGGCGATCAGGATGACGGGGATGCAGGGGATGTAGGGCCCGTGGCCCGATCGCGCGACGATCCAGTGGCGGCGGGTGAGCGGCTCGCCGTCCGGGCCCTCGCCTTCGATGGTCATGAAGAACCCGCTGGTGCCGGTGCCGAGTCCGTCGAACAATCGCGCGATGCGGACGAGTTGCGGCGCGAAGCGGTCGAGCCGGGGGAGCAGGCCGAGACGGGTCAGCCAACCCATCAGCGCAGTGGCGAAATGCATGGGCAGGATCGCGTGGCCAGCCCAGAAGGCGTGATCTTGAATGCCCGGATAGCGCGCCGCGAAGAGGTCGAGATCGGGCGCATTGGCCCGCCCGAACCAGCGCGCGCCGATGCCGGGAATGAGAACGCGGCGCTGGTCGCCCCAGCCGGTAACCTCGGTCATGCGCCCGCCGATCAGTTGCGTGAAGCGCTGGCCGACGAAGGACAGCACCGCCGCCACCGTCCCCGCGCCAGCATTGGATTGCTCCGCGCCGCTGATGCCGTAATCGAGAGTGTGGATCGTGTGCATTTCCTCACGCACCGCGTCGGCATAGGCGGCGGTCAGCGCGGGGATCGAACTCGCTCCGGCAATCACCGCGACCCCCGCCGCCTTGGCCTTCTCGTCGAGGCGGCCAATCCCGGTGACGAACTCCCGCGCATCGGCAATGTCGCAATAATGCGCCCCGCAGGCGATGGCGGCCTCGGCGACGGCGTAGCTCTGGCCGTTGTAGGGCCCGACCATGTTGATGACGAGATCGGGCCGCAGCGCCGCCAGCGCCTTGGGCGGCCCGGCGAGGTCGTAGGCGCCTGCCTCGGCGGGGTTGGCTGCATCGAGCGCCGCTGCCGCTGCCTTGGCCTTTGCCAGCGAGCGCCCTGCGATGATCAGCTGGATGGCGGGATCACCCGCAAGGCTGCGCGCAACATGAGTGCCGAAATTGCCATAGCCCCCGATGATCGCAGCGCGCAGCGCCGGAGCCGCCTCAGGCACGAATACTGACAAATTTATGCGCCATCACGTATCAACCGAAGTGGCGACGACGGTGGCAATTTGGACAAAGTGCAACCGTGTTTTCGAACGTGTCATCCCCGCCATTTGCAAGTGTCACTATGTGATGCACCTCAAGGAACGGTAGTCCGTTTGATTTGCGGATGAATGGTGCGGGCTCTTTGCAGTCATCGCAAATACCTGAAGCATGGTGGAGGCGAGCTGCCACCACATCTGGATTACGGACGAACTGTTCCGTCGTCACGGTACCCTTTGAAGGCTTGTGTCCCTTTGGCGGCAGTTTCTTCTTTCGCTTTTCCACGCTCAGTCGATAGGATTGGAGAACCTTCATGTCCCAATCCAGACGATCATCAATCGATCTCGCTGAACTCAAAAGTTTTTCGAATTTTTTTACTAGTGCCGATATTGTCGGCAATGCTGACTTACCCTGCTGCTCATAGTAGGCGGCATGCATCTTCACAGATTTCAGAGCATTTCGGAGACCGATCTCTCCTTCATCGTTGTAAATCTGCTCCAAAAAATACTTAGTAGCCTGTATATTCATGGTCCTGGTGTATCTTTCGCCAGCGAGCAATTGCCGGCGCTTCCGAAGGTAGGCCCAAGCGGATGAGTAATTCATCCCGTAGTCTTCGTTTAGCTGCGCGGCAGCTTCGGCATCCGTGAGCTTACCCCTCGCGACCTTCGTCGCAAGGGAGTATGCAGCCTTAATCTCCTCAATCCCGATTTTGGGCATCTGTGCCCCTCAAATCAATACACCCGCGCCTTGGGCTCGATATACTTGATATCATCCGTCAGCGTATATTCGTGGACCGGACGGTAATCGATCCGGATGTTGCTGCCGCGACCGCCCCAGCCGTCGAACCAGGCGATGGTGTGCTTCATCCATTCCTTGTCGTTGCGCTCGGGGTAGTCCTCGTGCGCGTGGGCGCCGCGGCTTTCCTTGCGGTTGGCGGCCGACGCGATGGTCACGTTGGCCTGCGCCATGAGATTGTCGAGCTCGAGCGTCTCGATCAGGTCAGAGTTCCAGATCAGCGACTTGTCGGTGACGTGGATGTCCTCCATCCGCTTGTTCTGCTCGGCGAGCTTGGCGACGCCTTCATCCATCAGCTTCTGGTCGCGGAACACGGCGCAGTGCTTCTGCATCGCCTTCTGCATCTCCGCGCGGATCTGCGCGGTGGGCGAGCCGCCCTGCGCATAGCGGAAGTGATCGAGCCGGGTCAGCGCGAAGTCCGCGCTGTCGGCGGGAAGCTCGGCCTGCTTGGCGTTGGGCTTGAGGTTGTCGCGCAGGTGGTGGCCGGTCGCGCGGCCAAACACCACGAGGTCAATCAGCGAGTTGGAGCCGAGGCGGTTCGCCCCGTGCACCGACACGCAGGCCGCCTCGCCCACGGCATAGAGGCCGGGGATGACGGTGTCGGGATTGCCGTCCGGCCCCAGCGTCACGACCTGCCCGTGATAGTTACAGGGAATGCCGCCCATGTTGTAATGCACCGTCGGAGTGACGGGCAGCGGCTGGCGGGTGAGGTCGACCCCGGCGAAGATCTTCCCGCTCTCGGTGATGCCCGGCAGGCGCTGGGCCAGCGTTTCGGCGGGGATGTGATTGAGGTGGAGGTAGATATGATCCCCCTCCGGCCCCACTCCGCGCCCCTCGCGCATTTCGAGCGCCATTGAACGGCTGACCACGTCGCGGCTCGCCAAGTCCTTGGCCGACGGGGCGTAGCGTTCCATGAATCGCTCGCCTTCGGAATTGGTGAGATACCCACCCTCCCCGCGCGCGCCCTCGGTGATGAGTACGCCAGCGCCGTAGATGCCGGTCGGGTGGAACTGCACGAACTCCATGTCCTGCAAGGGCAGGCCAGCGCGCAGCACCATCCCGCCGCCGTCGCCGGTGCAGGTGTGCGCCGAGGTCGCGGTGTAGTAGCAGCGGCCATAGCCGCCGGTCGCCAGCACCACGGACTGCGCGCGGAAGCGGTGGATCTTGCCGTCATCGAGGCACATCGCCATCACGCCGACGCATTGCTTCACGCCGCCCACGTCCGACATGATGAGGTCGAGCGCGAAATATTCGATGAAGAAGTCCGCGTCATACTTCAGGCTCTGCTGATAGAGCGCGTGGAGCATGGCGTGGCCGGTGCGGTCGGCAGCCGCACATGTGCGTTGAACTGGAGGCCCGGCGCCCATGTTCTGCATGTGCCCGCCGAAGGGGCGCTGATAGATCGTCCCGTCCTCGTTTCGGCTGAACGGCACGCCCGCGTGCTCGAGTTCGTAGACCGCCGCCGGCGCCTCGCGCGCGAGATATTCGATTGCGTCCTGATCGCCCAGCCAGTCCGACCCCTTGACGGTGTCATACATGTGCCAGGTCCAGTGGTCGGGGCTGTTGTTGCCGAGGCTCGCGGCGATCCCGCCCTGTGCGGCCACGGTGTGCGAGCGCGTCGGGAAGACCTTGGAGATGTTCGCGGTGCGAAGGCCCGCCTCCGCGGCGCCCATCGTCGCGCGCAGGCCCGATCCGCCCGCGCCCACCACGACGACGTCATAGGTGTGGTCGACGATCGTGTATGCGCCCTTGAGGTGGGCTCCACCAACGTCGTTGGCCGTTCCCTTGGGTGCTGCGGTAGCCATCAGGCCTTACCTCCGAAAACGAGTGCGGCGACGCTGAAAATCCCGAAGGCGCCCCCGCCGATGGTTGCAAGATTGAGCAGCGCGATCGCGCCGAACTTGGTGCCGGCTTCGTGGAGATAATCCTCGATCAGCACCTGCAGGCCGAGCCGCGCGTGCCAGAACAGGCTCGTGACCAGCAGGATCATCGCGGTCGCGTTGATCGGGTGCGACAGCCACTTGACCACATTGGCGTGGCCGAAATCGCCCAGCAGCGCGAGGCTGACCAGCAGCCAGCTCATCAGCACCAGATTGCCGATCGCGGTGAAGCGCTGGAGGAGCCAGTGATGCGGCCCCTCATGCG
The DNA here is from genome assembly GCA_013822695.1 of Erythrobacter sp. Lineage (GTDB taxonomy): Bacteria > Pseudomonadota > Alphaproteobacteria > Sphingomonadales > Sphingomonadaceae > Erythrobacter. The sequence goes on from PNKW01000071.1 coordinate 15,903, forward strand.
CCGCGCCGAGCCCGCGCACGCGGCCGATGGAAGTTCCGTTGCCCATGTGTGCCTCCTCAGGCCAGCAGGATCACGGCCCAGAAGGCCGCGGTAAGCAGGATCGCGATGACCGGCGCACCGATCGACCACATGCGGTTGATGTCGAGCTCGTAGCCCGCGCCAATATCGAGCACGAAGTGGCGAAGCCCGCTCATCATGTGGGTGAAGAACGCCCAGCTGAGGCCGACCAGCACCAGATAGCCGATGGGCGAGCCCATTGCCCACTGGAAGGTCGCATAGGATTCCGGCCCGCTCGCCAGCGAACCCAGCCACCACAGCAGCACCCCGAGGCCGACCAGCGCCATGCCGTCGCCGGTCGCGCGATGGAGGATCGAAACGAGCATGTGCGGCCCCCAGCGCCAGATCTGCAGGTGGGGCGATAGCGGTCTTTGGTTCATGGTGATCCCGTCTGTCCCTGTCTTCGGATTTCCCACTTAGCGCCGCTGGCGCGCGAGGCAAGCGGCGAGCAGTAGACATGGCTTGCAAAGTTTCGGATAGCGACTTGCATGGGACACATTCTGGTAACCGGATCAAGCCGCGGAATTGGCAGGGCAGCGCTCGAGGCTCTGGCGGCGCGGGGCGCAAAGGTGATCGGCCATGCCTCGCGCGGGCTCGCTTCGGAGGGCAGCGCACCGATCATCGCCGCCGA
>PNKW01000072.1 GCA_013822695.1 Erythrobacter sp.
CCGCCGATCACGAGGCAGATCTCGAGCCCGCTGTCCTTGGCCGCCTTCACCTCTCTCGCCAGCTCGGCGACGAATTCGGGATCGATCCCGAACTGCTGGTTGCCCATCAAGACCTCGCCCGAAAGCTTGAGGAGGACGCGCTTGATGGTGGGCAGGCTCATGGGACGGGCAGACTTTCTGGCGGGATTGGGCTAGCGGGGGCCTTTATCGGGGTGTCACCGTGCTGCCAAGAGGATAGCGGGGATAATGGCCAAGACAATCTTCCGCAGGGCGGTGGCGGCGGTGCTGGTTCTCGCCGTGCTGGTCGGGGCCAAGGCGTGGTACGACACGATGCGCGCGCCGGTGTGGTGGAGCGGCTTGTGGTGGAAAGCCCTGCCCTCCCCGCTGGCGCCGGACCGGTCACCATCGCGCGCTTCTCCGACATTCACGTCGCCGGGCCCGACATGCCGCCCGAACGGCTCGCGCGGATCGTCGCGCAGGTGAATCAGCTCAAGCCCGATCTGGTCGCAATCGCAGGCGATCTGGTGAGCGAGAAGCGCACCGCATCGCACGTCTACACCGCGGCAGAGGTGGTCGCCCCGCTCGGCAAACTGTCCGCGCCGCTCGGCGTGGTGGTGGTACCGGGCAACCACGACCACTGGTTCGGGTGGGACAAGCTCGCTGCCGAACTCGCGCGCTATCCGCAGATCACCGTGCTGCGCAACGAAGCGATGGCGGCCGGGCCGCTGGTGATCGGCGGGGTGGACGACGACTTCACCGGGCAGGCCGATCTTCCCGCCACGGTTGCCGCGATGGCGGGCAAGCCGGGCGTGCCTTTGGTCCTCAGCCACTCGCCCGACATCTTTCCGAACGTGCCTGTGAATGTGCCGCTGGTCCTCGCCGGACACACCCATTGCGGCCAGATCGCCTGGCCCTGGGGCGGCGCGCCGGCGACGATGTCGGACTACGGCGATCTCTACGCCTGCGGGGCGGTGCGCCAGCACGGCAAGGTGCTGGTCACCAGCGGGGGGCTTGGCACCAGCCTGCTGCCGCTGCGGCTGTTCACGCATCCGGAGGTGTGGCTGATTGAAATACGGCCGCCGCAGCGCTGAGCTGCGACGGCCGCTTTCAATGCGATTGAGGAGGAAGGCTCAGCCCTTGAGCGTCGCTGCCACTTCTGCGGCGAAATCGACTTCTTCCTTCTCGATGCCTTCGCCGAGCTGGAAGCGCACGTAGTCGGTCAGCTTGATCGACTTGCCCGCGTCCTTGGCGGCCTTGGCGATGTACTCTTCAACCGTGGCCTTGCCGTCCTTGACGAAGATCTGGCTGAGGAGCGCGTTTTCCTTGGCGAACTTCTTCACCGCGCCGTCGACCATCTTGGCCTGCACGTCGGCGGGCTTGCCGCTTTCGGCAGCCTTTTCGGCGGCGATCTTGCGCTCGCGCTCGATCACGTCGGCGTCGAGGCCGTCAGCGTCCAGCGCCTGCGGGAACATCGCGGCGGCGTGCTGGGCGATGTCCTTGCCCAGAGCGTTGAGCGTGTCGGCGTCAGCGTCCGATTCCAGCGCGACCAGCACGCCGATCTTGCCGAGGCCTTCGGCGGCGGCGTTGTGAATGTAGGGCACAACCGCGCCCTGCGTCACCGCGACCTGCTTGATGCGGCGGATCTGCTGGTTCTCGCCGATGGTGGCGACGTTCTCGGTCAGCTTGTCGCCAACGGTACCACCTTCAGGATAGGCCGCCGCCTTGAGGGCTTCGACGTCGCTGGTGCCAGTCGCCAGCGCGACCGCGGTGGTGTTGCGCACAAAGCTCTGGAACTGGTCGTTCTTGGCGACGAAATCGGTTTCCGAGTTGATCTCGACGGCCACGCCCTTGGTGCCTTCGACGAGCACGCCGACCAGACCTTCGGCCGCGGTGCGGCTCGACTTCTTCTGGGCGGTGGCAAGGCCCTTGGCGCGCAGCGCATCAACCGCGGCCTCGATGTCGCCGCCCGCTTCGGTCAGCGCCTTCTTGGCGTCCATCATGCCAGCGCCGGTGCGCTCGCGCAGCTTCTTCACGTCGGCGACGGAAATATCGGCCATGGGAAATTCCTTCTTGTGTGTGTTCGGGCGCCCGGCCCTGCTCTCTCCGGGACGGAGGGCAATGCCGGGCGCGCTAGAGGGGGATTGTGACGGGGGATTGACGCTGCGCGCCAAAACCCCGCGTCAGGAAAATCAGGCTTCGGTTTCTTCCGTAGCCGGTTCTTCGGCAACCGGCTCATCGGCGATCACCGCCTCGGCCGGGGGCTCGGCCATCGCGCCGAAATCGCTCGACACGTCGGCCTGGAACTTGCCCTTACCCGCCAGCGCGGCTTCGCCGATCGCCTGGCAATAGAGACGCACCGCGCGGCTCGCATCGTCATTGCCCGGAACCGGGAAGGCGATGCCGTTGGGGTCGACGTTGGTGTCGAGGATCGCGATCACCGGAATGCCGAGGACGCCGGCTTCCTTGATCGCGAGGTCTTCCTTGTTGGCGTCGATCACGAACATCACGTCCGGAATGCCGCCCATGTCGCGGATGCCGCCCAGCGACATTTCCAGCTTCTCGCGCTCACGGGTGAGCTGAAGGACTTCCTTCTTGGTGAAGCCCGAGGTGTCGCCCGAGAGCATCTCTTCGAGCGACTTCAGACGACGGATCGAGCCCGAGATGGTCTTCCAGTTGGTGAGCATGCCGCCCAGCCAGCGGTGGTTGACGAAGTGCTGGCCCGACATGCGCGCCGCTTCCGCGATCGGCTCCTGCGCCTGGCGCTTGGTGCCGACGAACAGCACCTTGCCGCCCGAACGCACGGTCGATTCGACGAAGTCGAGCGCGCGCGCGAACAGCGGCACGGTCTGCGACAGGTCGATGATGTGAACACCGTTGCGCGCGCCGAAGATATACGGCTTCATGCGCGGGTTCCAGCGGTGGGTCTGGTGGCCGAAGTGTGCGCCGGCCTCGATCAAAGCTTGCATGGTGACGACGGGAGCCGCCATAGGTATTTCCTTTCCGGTTGTTCCTCTGGAAGGCTGGAACCGCGCTGGCGGAGATCCCGCGAGCGGCACCGGTATGAGCGCCTTCCATGTGAATTTGCATCGGGTCCGGGCCGAATGTCCCGGCTGATGCGAGCGCGCCCTTAGCGGGGTGCCCCCCTAAAATCCAGTCCCGAATGGCGACCTACGGAAAAATCCTCGCGGCATCGGTCACGATTGCGCTTGACTCGGCAGAACACTTGGGGAACAAAGCGACGGAACAAACGTGGAACTAATGGACATAAGGGCAAACCCATATGCTGTCTCTCGCCATCACCGCCCTGATCATCCTCACCGGCCTCATTGCCGCTGCCACCGTCGCTCACTGCATCCTTGAAGCGCGCGCCGCCTATCTCCGGCTGATGCGCGAAGGCGAAGTGATGCGCGCCGGCTTCGCGCTCCAGGCTACGGCGGTGGAGATGGCGCTGAGGCCCGCCCCGCGCCGTACTGTGGCTACGCGGCGGACGGGTCTGCCGGGCGGACTTCCGCTTCCGCGCGCTGCTTGCGCCGCCTGATCCGCGCGTATTTGACAAGGCCATAGGGCATCAGCGCGAGATAGGCGATGCTGATCGCGGCCAGCGTCCACCACGGCTCGAGCAGCAGTGCGGCAAAGGCAAGGCCGGTGAAGGCGATCAAGGGCAGGCGGATCGACCGGCGCGGGCGGAGCGAGGCCCAGCTCAGCGTCGGCAGGTTGGAAATCATCAACCCCGCGATCAGCGTCAGCCAGGCGGCCATGAAAATCGGCTCGCGAAACCCGGCATAGCCGGTCTCGTGCCACAGGTAGAACGGCGTGAAGGCCAGCCCCGCCCCGACCGGCGCGGGCACGCCGGTGAGGAAACCGGCCAATTTGTGCGGCTGGTCGTCGACATCGATGCGCGCATTGAACCGCGCGAGGCGCAGCGCGCAGCAGATCGCGAAGGCGAGCGCGGCGAACCAGCCGAAGCGGTCCCAGCTGTGGAGCGACCACAGGAACAGGATCAGCGCGGGCGCGACCCCGAAGGACAGCGAATCGGCGAGCGAATCGAGTTCGGCACCGAAGCGCGACTGGGCATTGAGCAGCCGGGCAATGCGGCCGTCGATCCCGTCCAGCACCCCTGCAAGCACCACCAGCCCGATCGCGAAGGCCCATTGCCCGTCGATCGCGAAGCGGATGCCGGTGAGCCCCGAACACAGCGCCGCCGCGGTCACCGCATTGGGGAGCATCGCCCGCAAGGACAGCCCGCTGCCGTCACCGCCCGCACGGGCATCCTCGTCCTCCGCGGCCTTGGGGCCGAGCCGCGCCGGCAGGTAGCGCGCGCCCGGAAGCTTGCGCGCGGGCCGCTTCTTGCGCGGGCCGGGCACGTTCACTGCGAAATCCCCTCGATAAGGCCGCGCTGGCCGATCTCGGCGAGCACCGTCTCGCCTGCGATTACGCTCTGGCCGATCATCACCTTCGCATCCGTCCCCGCGGGCAGATAGACATCCACCCGGCTGCCGAAACGGATCAGCCCGACGCGCTGCCCCTTGGCAAGAATGTCGCCCGGCTTGATGAAGGGCTCGATCCAACGCGCCAATTGTCCGGCGATCTGGGTGAAGCCGACACGCAGGCCATCACTGCGCTCGATCAGGATATGCTGGCGCTCGTTCTCATCGCTCGCCCCGTCGAGATCGGCGCTGGCGAAGCGTCCGGGGATGTAAACCACGCGCCGCACCGTTCCGCCCACGGGCGTGCGGTTGATGTAGACATCGAAGATGCTCATTTTGATCGAGACCCGGGTGACGGGCCCAGCCGGAAGACCGGGCACGCCCGAACCGTCGTCGATCTGCAGTTCGGTCGGTGGCTCGACCTCGGTGATCAGCGACACCATCCCGTCGGCCGGTGCAATGATCACGCCATCGCTTTGCGGCACCACGCGTTCGGGGTCGCGGAAGCAGACGAACAGGCACGCCGACAGCAGCAGCAGCGGCCAGCCAAGGAGCTCCCAGTCAAGAACGAGCAGGAAAAAGAGGCTCGCAGCAGCCGCGATCAGCCCGAACCTGCGCCCTTCCGGATGGATCGCGGGCCAGTCCTGGCCCGCCTCGCCGCGGCCCTTGTTGTCGAGGATTTCGCCTGCCATGGCTCACGCTTCTAGGGAGAGCTTGCGCCCCCCGCAAGGAACGTCTCCCCCTCAGCCCACCTTGCGCACGAACACCGTGCCGGCCGAGTAGCCCGCACCGAACGAGCAGATCAGCCCTGTGTCGCCAGAGCCAAGCTCTGCACTATGCTGGTGGAAGGCAATGATCGAACCGGCGCTCGAGGTATTGCCATAGGTATCCAGCACGGTCGGGCTTTCGTCCTCGGAGGCCTCGTGGCCGAGCACGCGCTGCGCGATCAGCCGGTTCATCCCCGCGTTGGCCTGATGCAGCCACAGGCGCCGCAAACCCATCGGATCGATCCCGAGCCGCGCGGCCTCGTCGATGATCATTTGCGCGACCATCGGCACCACTTCCTTGAAAACCTTGCGCCCTTCCTGGACGAACAGCTTGTCCGCCGCACCCTCGCCCTCGGGCGCGGCGCGGTTGAGGAAGCCGAAATTGTTGCGGATGTTGTTCGAGAACACGGTCTTGAGCTTGGTGCCGAGGATCTCCCAATGCTGCGCGGGAGCGATGGCCGCGTCTTCCACCAGCACCGCTGTCGCCACATCGCCGAAGATGAAGTGGCTGTCCCGGTCGCGCCAGTTCAGGTGGCCCGAGGTGATCTCGGGGCTTACCACCAGCACGCTCCGCGCATTGCCCGAACGCACGTAGTCGGCGGCAGTCTGGATCCCGAAGGTGGCTGACGAGCAGGCGACATTCATATCGAAGCCGAAGCCCTCGATTCCGAGCGCCTGCTGGATCTCGATCGCCATCGCCGGATAGGCGCGCTGCATGTTCGAGGCCGCGCACAGCACCGCATCGACATCCTCGGGCCTGCGGCCGGCACGCTCGAGCGCCTGCTTCGCCGCGGCGACACCGATTTCGGCCATGACCGAGATTTCGTCATTCGAACGCTCGGGCAGGCGCGGGCACATCACATCGGGGTCGAGGATCGGCGCCTTGCTCATGACGTGGCGCGCCTTGATCCCGCTCGCCTTCTCGATGAACTCCACCGAGGAATAGGCCAGCGGCTCGGCCTCGGGGTTCGCCGCGTTGTGGCGGTCGACGAAGGCATTGAAACTCGCGACCAGCTCTTCGTTGGTGATGCTCTCGGGCGGGGTGAACAGACCGGTGGCGGAAATGACCGGACGGCCGGTCATCGTGGCGGTGGGTGCGACGTGCGTTTCCTGCATGGAACTCTCTTGCATAGGGAGGGCGGCATTAATCTGCCGCCTGCAAGCCTGCAAGTCTTGCAAGGAAATTGTCAGTAGGCGGTCAGGGTGCCGGAGCGGGCCCGCCGGACGTCTCGCCTGTCGTCCCGAGCACATCGCGCAGCAGGGGGTTGGGGAAGGTGCGCGGGGTGGTGACGGCGTGGAATTCCTCCGTAAGGCCGGGCAGCTGGGCCAGCTCGTAGAGCGTGCCGTTGGCGAGCTCATCGCGCACCACGATCGGCGGGATCACCGCGACGCCCGCGTCCGAGCGCGCGAGCAGGCGGAGCATCGCCATGTCGTCGGCCTCGGCGGCGATGCGCGGGACGATGCCGAGGCTCTCTACCAGCGCATCGAAACCGGCGCGCAGCGCGGTCTCGGGGGTGGGCAGGATCAGCGGCGCGCGCGACAGCAGCATCGGAAGACCCTGTGCCGCGAGCGCCAGCCGCGTGCGGCTGCCAACCAGGCTGACCGGCTGCTCGGCCAGCCGCCGGACAAGATAGGGGCTCGCCGCATCGCGCGCCGGGACCTGATTGGTGAGCAGCACGTCGATCCTGAGCGCCTCGAGCGCGCGCAGCAGCGCGGCCTGCGTGCCCGAGCGCAGCACCACCTCGACATCGTCCCGCCCGAGCAGCGGGGCGAGGAACCCCATCTGGAAGTTGCGCGAGAGCGTGGCAAGCGCGCCGATCCGCAGCACCTTCCGCTGCCCGCCCACCGCGCGGAAGGTTGCAGTCAATTGTTCGGACGCCCGAAAAATCTGTTCGGCGTAGTCCAATGCGATCCGCCCCGCCTCAGTCAGCACCAGATTGCGCCCGCGGCGTTCGAACAGATCATGGCCGAGGTCGGTCTCGAGCGCCTTGATCTGGGTCGAGACCGCGCTCTGCGAGATATTGAGTGCACGGGCCGCCGCGGTCAGCGTGCCCTCGCGCGCGACGGCGCGGAACAGGCGCAGGTGGTGGAGATTGAGGGTGGCCATAGGTGCGGATCCGCCTGAGCGTTCTCTCTGATAGAACGATTGACGACAAAATATGAATTTTCTTTGATTTCGTCCAGCCTCTATCCGCTCGGCATCAGCAACCCTGCCCGCCGACGGAGTTTCGCATCATGCCCGACGCCATCACCGAGACCATGGTCGCCCCGCTGGCGCTGGTACCGGCCATTCTGCTGGCTCTGCTGCGCCCGGGCAAGCGCCCCGGCAGCCTGCCGGCTCTTGCTGAGCTCGCTGCCTTTGCGGCATTCGGTCTGACGCTGGTCGGGCTCGCGCAGGCTGCGCTTGGCTCCTCGGCCTCGGTTGCGCTGTTCGATGCGCCCTTCACCCTCGCCCTGCGCGCCGATCTCGTCGCGGCGAGCCTTGCCGCGCTGGTTGGTTTCATCGGCTGGATCGTGATGCGCTACGGCCGCACCTATCTCGACGGCGAGGCGCGCGAAGGCGCCTTCCACGGCCTCATGCTGACCGCGCTCGCCGCGGTGCTGGTGTTTGTCCAGGCGGGCACGTTGCCCACCCTCATCATCGCCACCATTGCGGTCGGACTCGCCCTTAAGCGCCTGCTGCTGTTCTATCCCGACCGCCCCGAGGCGCAGCGCGCCGCGACCAAGTTTGCCGCGGTTTGGCACACCGGCGACATCATGCTGGTGATCGCTGCGATCCTGCTCTTTGCGCAAGGAGGCACGCTCGATCTGGCGACGCTCCCCGCTGCAGTCGCCGCGTCCGGGCCAGGTCTGGCTGGCACGCTCGGCATCGCCGCGCTTGTCGCAGCGGCCGCGCTCAAGACTGCCGCCTTCCCGTTGCATGGCTGGCTGACCGAGGTGATGGAGGCCCCCACCCCCGTCTCCGCGCTGCTCCACGCCGGGATCATCAACTCAGGGGGAGTGCTGCTGATCACCGCGGCCGGCCTCGTCCAGCAGAGCACCGGAGCGATGGCGGCGCTGGTGATGATCGGCGGCTTCACCGCGCTGTTCGGCGCGGCGGTGATGCTCACCCAGAGCGCGATCAAGACCGCGCTGGCGTGGTCGACGGTCTCGCAGATGGGCTTCATGCTGCTCCAGTGCGGTCTCGGTCTGTGGACGCTGGCGCTGCTGCACATCATCGCCCACTCGCTCTACAAGGCGCATGCCTTCCTCTCATCGGGGACGGCGGTGACCGAGGTCGCGAACATCCGCCGCCCCGGCCCGGTCGCGGTGCCGAGCGTGGCTGCTGTGCTCAAAAGCTTTGCCCTTGCGCTCGCCATCTTCGCCGCCATTGCCGCGAGCTTCACCTATGCCTTCGGTCCCAAAACCCCGCAGGCCCTTGCGCTGGGAGCGATCCTGATCTTCGGGGTGGCCTACCTCGTCGCGCAGGGCCTTGCCGACGCCGCGCCGGTCGCGCTGACCAAGCGCACCGCCGCCGCCGCGCTGGCCGCCGCGATCGGCTACTTCAGCTTCCAGACCGCCGCTCAGGGGATCTGGGGCCCGGTGCTGCCTGCCGCACCGATGCCGACCGATCTCGAATGGGCGCTGCTGGTGGTTGCGGTCGCGAGCTTCGGCCTTGTCGCCTTCGCGCAGGCGCTGTTCCCGCTGTGGGCGCACCACCCGGCCTCTGCCGGGCTCCGGGTGCACCTCGCCAACGGCCTCTACCTCAACGCCCTGCTTGATCGCGCCATCGGCGGGTTCCGCACCACAACCACCCGCTGACGACCACGCCACGAGGAGACAAGCCCATGCTGATGAACCACGCCGACATCGCCCCGGCCCGCTTCTCGGCGGTGCTCGAAGCTGCCGAGGCCGCGGGCCGCATGGTCCCGCCTGCCTTCCCGCTCGATGCGACCGTCGCGGTCAATCCCTTCCTTGGCCAGGCGCACGAAGACCTCGCCACCACCGCCGCGCGGCTGGCGCGCGTCGCCGGGCTGCGGGTGACGCGGACCGGTGCGGACTATTGCGAGGCAATCGTCAGCGGCGCGATCACAGAAGGCGACCTTGCCGAGGCGCTTGGAGGGAGCGCCTCGCCCCTGAAGCCCGCCGACACCGCGATGCTGCGCCACGCTGCCGCGCGGATCGGCAATGGCCCGGCCCCGCACGCGCTGCCGACCGTCGCCGACCTTGCTGCCGGAGCGACCGGGATCGACTGGCCTGCGCTGATCGACAAGTGCATCGGACTATGGGCCGCGGGCCACTTCGATCGCGGCCAGGCGCTGTGGTCCCCTGCCCCCGGCGCCGAGGCTTTCACCGCCTGGCGCGGCTGGGCGATGCATGACCTCACCCCCGAGATCGCGGGCCTCAAGGGCTTCTGCGCCCATGTCGCCTGCGCGCCCGACACCACCGAGCGCGCGATCCTCTCGGCCGCCGAGACGCTGGGCCTCACTGGAGCGAGCGCCGCCACCGCCTTCCACCGCCTCGCGATGAGCCTCGGCGGCTGGGCGCAGCATGCGCGCTGGCTGCTGTGGCAGGCCGAGCTTCAGGGCGACACTGACCGCACGCTGATGGACCTCCTCGCGATCCGGCTGATCTGGGACGAGGCGCTGCTGGTCCAGACCCCAGCCATCGCCGAAAGCTGGCGCGCGGTCGTCGCTGCCCATGCTGAACCAGTCGTGCCCTCGGCCGAAGACGTCGCGCTGGCGATCCTCCAGGACGCAGCTGACCGTGGCCATCAGCGCCGCTTGATCGCAGCGCTAGATGGCGCAGCACCGGCCGCTGCGGAGCGCCCCTTCCTGCAAGCCGCCTTCTGCATCGACGTGCGCTCGGAAGTGTTCCGCCGCGCGCTGGAAGGCATCGACCCGTCGATCGCCACGATCGGCTTTGCCGGCTTCTTCGGCCTGCCGCTGGCGCACCACGCGCACGGTTCGGACATCCTCGAAGCGCACCTGCCGGTGCTGCTCAATCCGGCGGTCAACACCACCAGCGCAGGCGATCCGGCCAAGGATCAGGCCGACCGCATTACCGCCCGGACGGCCCGCGCCTGGGGCCGGTTCCGGCAAGCTGCGGTCTCCTCCTTCGCCTTTGTCGAGGCGATGGGGCCGGTCTATGCCATCAAGCTGGTCAAGTCCGCGCTGGGCTTCGCGCCCAAGCCCAAGGCCGAACCCGCGCCCGAAGTCATCGGCGGCATGCGCCCCGAGGCCAAGGCCGACACCGGCGCGGCGGTGCTCAAGGCGATGAGCCTCCAGCAGGGCCATGGCGCAATTGTCCTGCTGCTAGGTCACGGCGGCAACGTCACCAACAATCCTCACGAGAGCGCCTATCACTGCGGCGCCTGCGGGGGCTACACCGGCGAAGTCAGCGCGCGGCTGCTGGCAATCCTGCTTAACGATCCCGAAACCCGCTCCGGTCTCGCCGCGCGCGGGGTGGAGGTGCCCGATGACACGCTGTTCGTCGCAGGGCTTCACGACACCATCACCGACGCGATCACGATCTATGACGACGGCCTGCCCGCCTCGCGCGACGGCGATCTGGCGAGGGTGCGCGGATGGCTGGCGCAGGCCGCCAAGGTCACCCGCGCCGAGCGCGCTTTGCGCATCCCCGGCGCGAGCGGCGCTAACCTCCCCGCCCGCGCCCGGAACTGGGCCGAGGTCCGCCCCGAATGGGGCCTCGCCGGATGCTCCGCCTTCATCGCCGCCCCGCGCGCGGCCACGGCCGGCCGCGATCTCGGGGGCCGCACGTTCTTGCACTCCTACGACTGGCAGGCGGACGAGGGCTTCGGCACGCTCGAACTGATCATCACCGCGCCGGTGGTCGTGGCAAGCTGGATCAGCCTCCAGTACTACGGCTCCAGCGTCGCGCCCGAGATCTTCGGCGGCGGCAACAAGCTGATCCACAATGTCGTGGGCGGAATCGGGGTGGTCGAAGGCAATGGCGGAGCCTTGCGCACAGGCCTCCCCTGGCAGGCGGTCCACGATGGCGAGGGTCTTCAGCACGAGCCGCTGCGCCTCAACGTAATGATCGAGGCCCCGCGCGGGGAAATGCTCGCGATCATCGAGAAGCACGCTGGCGTGCGTGCGTTGTTCGACAATGGCTGGCTGCATCTGTTTGCGCTCGAAGGCGGCAAGGTGGCGGGTCGCTATGTGCCGGGGCTCGGCTTTGCCGATGTCACCTCGCAGGCTCTCGCTGCCAATTCTGAGATGCACCCTTGAGAATGGCATCACCGGGAGGGATGCCGCCCCCTCCCGGTTCTTGATACTGACGACATCCGGGAGCCCCAGCCGGCGCACCGGTGGCGGCGATGTGAACTCTCGGTCGGTCGCAATTTGCCGTGGCCCCTTTTTCCTTGTGCCGGACACATTGAAGCCGCAAAGCGTTGGATGATCACTTGCTCCATTTCGGTTGTATTCAAATCAAAACGTCCCGACAGAGGTCGCCCGGGAAAGAGTGTCATCTGTGCGCAAGATTAAGAGACGCCGTAAGCTTCGCGCCCTGGATCGCTTCAGGCAGCCCGATCGATCCGAGTGGTTTTTTCTGCTCGGCGTGGTCGTGTTCCTGGTGCTGCTGGTTCCGTTCCAACCCTATGATGGGTTGCAAAGATCGGCCACAGCATTGGCAAACGCCAAGCCTTACCACGGCGACGCCGTGATCATTGCCATCGATCAGCAAACCGAAAGCGGATTGATTTCGCAATTATGGTCGGAGCGCGATCTGGCCACCTTGGTTGAAAAGGTGGGGAGCGGAGAACCCGAGCGCGTCATTATCGATCGACAATACTTCAAATTTGCACGGCCAGACGGTTCCGGTCAGCTGGCAGGAGCACTAGCCAGCCTGAAAAGACCCGCAGTGTGGGTCATCGAAATCTCGTCCGGCGATGCCGCGGCCATTGCGAGCACGGACTCGATAGGGTCCGATGTAGAATTCGCACAAACATCTTCGCAAATACCTTCCGCTTTCGCCAGGTTTGTCGAACCCGCCGTGTTGGCTTTTAAAGTCTACCCCTTGGGTGCGCCAATTTTTACGCCAAACTCGGTCAATACGAGTTCAGGAAGATACCGATCTCTCCCACGAATCCTCGCGGGACACCAATCTGGCGATGATACCGGAATTATCGACATTGACGTCAGTCTAATGCCGCAGAGCATCCCTGTATTCAGTGCGAGTGATGTCCTGAGTGGCGCGGTCGGACCAGATGCGTTCACGCAGAAAAACGTCGTTATCAGCCACACCGGGCAGCTCAACCGGGACATCATTGCTACTCCAAACGATACCTATACGTCGCGGGCAGCGCTCGCGATCTTGGCCGCAGAAACGATCCGGAACGGACCAGCGATCGCGATTGGATGGTGGCCTGCTTTTGCGCTGGCCGTTCTTGCCGCGATTCTCTGGCTGGTTCTTCCTAGACCCTTTGGGCGCTTTGTTGCCGCCGGCACATTCACGCTCATCGCACTCAGTCCGCTCGTGCTTGAGCAGCTTCTGATTTTCCAGCAAACCTCCCAAGGTGTTGCCCTGCTTCTGATCGTGGGTGCCAGCAGGGTTTGGCGGCAGGGGCGCATGCTGGTGCAAGAGTATCGCACCGCGTCGGAGACAAAGTCGCAATTCCTGGCGCAGGCCAGTCACGATCTGCGCCAACCGATCCATGCCATCGGCTTGCTGGCCGACCGGCTTGGCGAAACCGATCTGTCGCCAGACCAAGCCGAGCTTGTGTCGAAGATCTCGTGGTCGGTCGACAATGCCAGCCGGATGTTTCGCGCGCTGCTCGATATCGCCGCGATCGAGAGCGGCGCCTTGAAGGCGGAGATTGGCCCGGTGTCGATCGCCGATCTGTTCGCCGAGCTGGACAGCCAGAACGCTTTGGCCGCAGAAATGCAAGGCGTTGATCTGCGACTGGTTCCTTGCACGGCCGTGGTTCAGTCGGATCGGGCATTGCTGGCTACAATGGTGCAGAACCTTGTCTCCAACGCGATCAGATATTCGCCCGGCAAGAGAGTTCTGGTCGGCTGCCGGCGGGAAGGCGGCATCGCGACGCTTGTCGTGATCGACAATGGGCGCGGCATTTCGCCCAGCGACCTTGAGCACGTTCAAAAGGCGTTTTTCCGCTCCTCGCGCAGGTCCGACTTGCGGTCGGACAACAAGGGCCTGGGTCTTGCGATCGTCAACCGGTTGGCCGGGATGCTGGGGCTCGAGTTTGCGCTGTCCTCCGAACTGGGACGCGGAACACGCGCATCGATCGAGAATTTGAAGCTGATCGAGGCGCGGGCCGAGGTTCCGGTGACCCCGGTAAATCTCAAATTGCCGCTGGCCAATGTCCGCGTTTTCGTCATCGAGGATGATGTCGAAACGCTCGCATCGACGCAAAGTCTCCTCGAACGCTGGGGCTGCGTCGTTGAAGCATCCAAGTCACCTCCGGTCAGCCTGCCGAAATGCGACATCCTGCTCAGTGATTTCGACTTCGGCACGGGCGAGACACTGGCCGGCAAGATGCCCCTGCTCCGACAGCTCAAGTCGTCCGACGTAAGCCTCGTCGTCATATCGGGTCACCATCCCGATCAGGTTCACGACAGCCTGCCTGGGATCGAGGCAGTTGTTCTCTCCAAGCCCCTGCGGGCGGCTGAGCTTCGATCGGCTCTGATGGCTGCACGAATGGGCTAGTGCACACGGGTTAGTGTGCATGCCTTCGGTCATCGGCATGATGCTGACATCGGACGCACCGATGGGCTCCGACGCTGCAACTGAAAGGGAGAATGGTTGTGCTTCAGCAGAGCAAGATTCAGGTCTTGGACACTAACGAAATCGATTTCATCTCTGGCGGATTTGGTGGCTGGTGGGATTTTTGTAGCGGCTGGCGTCCCATCGGTGCCGATCCGGTCGATTCAGGCGATGCGCAAGAACCCTGAATCATGAAAAAGGGGGCACTGCGGTGCCCCCTTTTTTGTGCCTGCTGCCCGCGCGCGGGACAGACCAAGCCGGGGATCGATGAGGCAACCTCATCGGTCCTTTTCGGTTGCTCAGTGAACCCCGTATTTCATCGCCAGCGCCGCAGCCGCCGTGCGCGATTCCACATTCAGCTCGCGCAGCAAGGCCGAGACATGGATGCGGACGGTGAAGGGTGAAATCCCCAGGTCCTTGGCAATCTGCTTGTTCGAATGACCCTGCGCGATCCCCAGAAGTACGTCGAATTGGCGCGGCGTAAGGCCCGCGAATTGCGACACCGAGCGCGTCATCGACAGGCCGCCCGCCTCGCTGACATTGACGAACTCGCCCGCGATCACGGCGGCAATGCCGTCGCGGATCTGCTTTGGCGTCGCTGCCTTGCTGATGAAGCCATCAACCCCGACCTGCATGACATGTTCGGTTGAACGCCGATCGTCGGCCATCGAAACGACGATGATCGATGCCAGAGGATATCGCCTGCGCAACAGCGGAACCGCCACTTCGACATCCATCCCTGGAAACCGCAGATCCAGCACAAACAGCATCGGACTGGGCCCCTTGGGCGCGATCTCCAGCAGCTCGTCATAAGTGCCAGCCTGCTCGACCTCGAAGTTCGGGTCGATCTGCTGGAGGATCGTGGTCATGCCATCCCGAAAGATCGGGTGATCATCGACCACGATCACCCGGCTTGATCGCTGGGGCGGTCCGTCACGTTGAATCTGCACTTGGTAGAACTCCTGCAATGCTGACGGAGCATGTACCCAAACGCAGCGCCATTCCAATAGCACAAGCCAGCTATGGGCGATGCCGAAAGGCCACTCTGCCGCTTGTGCTAGACCGGTCGGATTAGACCGAATGGAATAGCCCGATCCGGCTAGCAAAAAGCGCCTAGATAACTGTAACTATTGTTTAATTTCCGGCCTCGGCGATGATGAATGGGTCAGCGGGATGCTGATTTCGCAAGCCGGAGAAATGACCATGACGAACACCATCACCACACTGGGCGCTGCCGAACTCAACCTGATCGCGGGCGGCGTGATCGAAGGCCCCGATGGCCAGGGCTGCACCGAACATGACCTGCCGAAGCTCACCCCGGGCGGGCACGAACTGATTGGCGGCCCGGCCTACGTGACCCTCTTCGGCAACTGAGCCGGGCGCTAGCCCGCTCACGTTCCGACGATGGGCCGCAGCTCCGACTTTTCGCACCGGCCCAGCCCCAAGGGTCGCAGCCCGGGATCGACAATCCCGGGGCGGGCCCGGCGCGAGGAGACGAAGCAAGCAACTTTCACTTTAGGAGAACACCCATGAAGACTTTGAACGAACAGGAAATCGCTGCCGTTGTCGGCGGCATTCTGGCCGGATCGACCCTGCTGTCGCGCCCGATCTATACGAACCTGCCAGCGCCCGTGGCGATCCCGCTGCCGAGCTTCGAGCCGGTGATTATCGCGAGCCCGACCTTTGATCGCACTTTGAGCGATCAGTTCAACACCGACAAGTAATGTGGAATGCGGACGGTGATTGCGCCCTCCCGCGCTGTCACCACCGCACTGCAACCCAACATTCGACCGGCGTCAAAGCGCCGATCGAAAACCAGTTCCTCGCGCAGCGATGCGTGCAGGGAAGCGGCGCAGCCTTGCGCTGATCACATGTAAACCTCGGAGAAAAGCAATGAAGACCTTGAACGAAATCGAACTCGAAACCGTCGCTGGCGGCGTGCCCTTCATCGCACTGCCTTATGGCGTGGTGATTGCGGTCGCCCAAATTGCCGAAGAAGCCCTCGCTGCCGAATAAGCCTTCTCGAACAGCAATTTTTGGTCGCTGGCCCGTCTTTTTGCGGCGCCGACGTCCGACAAGTTTCGAAAGCGAACCCGCGCTTTCGGAAGCGGGATTTTTTTGCCGGCTGCCCGCGCTGGCGCGACAATATGGAGAATAAGCATGCTGAGTATGGATCAAAACGGATTCGCTC
>PNKW01000073.1 GCA_013822695.1 Erythrobacter sp.
GCGATGCCTTCGAGATCCCGATCATCACCTTCGTCGACGTCCCCGGCTTCCTCCCCGGCACCGCGCAGGAACTGGGCGGGATCATCAAGCACGGCGCCAAGCTGCTCTTCGCCTATGCCGAGGCGACCGTGCCCAAGATCACCGTCATCACCCGCAAGGCATACGGCGGGGCCTATGATGTGATGGCGAGCAAGCACCTGCGCGGCGACCTCAACTACGCTTGGCCCACGGCGGAAATCGCGGTGATGGGCGCGAAGGGCGCGGTGGAGATCATCTTCCGTCAGGAAAAGGACGATCCCGCCAAGATCGCCGAGCGGACCAAGGAATACGAAGACCGCTTCGCCAACCCCTTCGTGGCGGCGCAGCGCGGCTATATCGACGAAGTGATCCACCCGCACTCGACCCGCCGCCGGATCGCGCTGGGGCTAAGGAAGCTGCGGACGAAGCAGCTGGAGAACCCTTGGAAGAAGCATGATAATATTCCGTTGTGATTGATGAACTCGAACAGCTGAAGCGCCTCCTTTGGGAGGAGTGGGATCCGATAGGCGTCAACGATATGCCCGACGCCGAAGGTGAATATGACAGCTATGCCCATCAGGTTTTTCAGATGTTGAACCAAGGCAGGAGCAAAGCGGACATGCTTGCTTATCTTGAGTGGGTTGAGACTGAATACATTGGCCTTGGACTGTGTGGCAGAAGCCCCGCAATCGTAGATCGTGTTTTTGAAATTCATCGGAGTGCGAAATGAAACTCGGCCGCTTGAACCACATCGGGGTCGCCACGCCCTCCATCGCCGACTCGATCGCCTTCTACCGCGACGTCATGGGCGCGGGCCATATCACCGAGCCCTTCGACCTGCCGGAGCAAGGCGTGAAGGTCTGCTTCGTCGATACGCCCGGCGCGGACGGGGCGATGAACGGAACGCAGATTGAGCTGATCGAGCCGCTGGGGGAAAGCTCCACGCTGGCGGGCTTCATTGCCAAGAACCCGCTCGGCGGGCAGCATCACCTGTGCTTCGAAGTGCCCGACATCGCCGAGGCGCGCGCCGAGTTTGAAGAACTGGGCAAGCGCATCCTCGGCCCCACGCGCATCGGCGCGCATGGCACCCCTATCTTTTTCGTCCATCCCAAGGACATGGGCGGCATGCTTACCGAGATCATGGAAACGCCGAAGGACGGCACACACTGGTCGAATTGAGAACACACCCCCGCCCCGGGCTTGATCCGGGGCCCTGCTTCTTTTTCGGGCAAGGAGAAGAAAGCTGGGCCCCGGCTCGATGGCCGGGGCGGGGAAATTGAGAGGTTGAACAAATGTCCTACGAAACCATCCGCGTCGAACGTGACGGCCCGCTGCTGACCATCACTTTGAACCGGCCCGAACGACTCAACGCGATGCCGCCGGCAATGGCGGACGAGCTGGGGCAGGCGTTCTATGACCTTGGGGACGCGCGCGCGGTGCTGATCACGGGTGAGGGCAAGGGCTTTTGTTCAGGCGCGGATTTGTCGGCGCGCGGCAGCGGCTCGGCGCTGGGCGGCAAGGGCGGCAGCCATGAGGCGTTGATCAATCACTACAACCCCGCGATCAGCCAATTGCTGCGCGCGAACGTGCCGGTGATCTGCGCGGTCAATGGCCCGGCGGCAGGTGTGGGCTGCTCGCTGGCACTGGCGGCGGACTTCACCATCGCCGGACGCTCCGCGTATTTCCTGCAAGCCTTCGTCAATATCGGCCTTGTGCCCGACGGTGGATCGACCTGGCTGCTCACCCGCGCCATCGGCCGCGCCCGCGCGACGCGGATGATGATGCTGGGCGAGAAGATCAGCGGCGAGCAGGCCGAGGAATGGGGCCTCGTCTACAAGTGCGTCGAGGATGCCGACCTGATGACCGAAGCCCGCGCGCTGGCGGAGAAGCTCGCCAACGGCCCAACCGTCGCCTACGCCACGATGAAGCGCAACATCGCCACCGCGCTCGACCAGAACCTCCAGATGGTGCTGCTCGCCGAGGCCGAGGGTCAGCGCATCGCGGGCGCGACCAAGGATGCGATGGAGGGCGGCATGGCCTTCCTCCAGAAGCGGAAAGCGGAATTTAAGGGTCAATAGTCGGCCAGACTATTGACCCGCAGCCCCCGCGCATGCGGGGGCCCAGCTTACTTTTGCGCCATGGATGCTGGAACGGAAGTCACCACAGGTGAAACAAGTTCAGCATGACGGGATTGTATAGGCATGACCGAGAAACCCACGCTCGAAGACTGGAACGCCCTCGCTGCCAAGGAAGTGAAGGGCCGCGACCTTACCTGGCAGACGCCGGAAGGTTTCGCGATCAAGCCGCTCTATACGGCTGAGGATCACGCCGGGTTCGACCCGGGCCTCCCCGGCTTCGCGCCCTTCACGCGCGGGGTGAAGGCATCGATGTATGCGGGCCGTCCGTGGACCATCCGGCAATATGCGGGCTTCTCGACCGCCGAGGAATCGAACGCGTTCTACCGCCGAAATCTGGCGATGGGGCAGAAGGGGCTGTCGGTCGCTTTCGACCTTGCCACCCACCGCGGCTATGACAGCGATCACCCGCGCGTGGTCGGCGATGTCGGCAAGGCGGGGGTGGCGATCGACACGGTCGCGGACATGGAGATCCTGTTCGACCAGATCCCATTGGATTCCATGAGCGTTTCCATGACGATGAACGGCGCGGTGATCCCGGTGCTGGCCTTCTTCATCGTCGCGGCGGAACGTCAGGGCGTGTCGCAGGACAAGCTCGAGGGCACGATCCAGAACGACATCCTCAAGGAGTTCATGGTCCGCAACACCTATATCTACCCGCCCGAACCAAGCATGCGGATCATCTCGGACATCATCGCATATACCTCGGCCAACATGCCGAAATTCAACTCGATTTCGATCAGCGGCTACCACATGCACGAGGCCGGGGCGACCGCCGTGCAAGAGCTCGCCTTCACCATAGCCGACGGCAAGGAATACGCCGCCCGCGCGATGGCCGCCGGGCTGGATATCGACGCTTTCGCGGGCCGTCTCAGCTTCTTCTTCGGCATCGGCATGAACTTCTTCATGGAGATCGCCAAGCTGCGCGCCGCGCGCACGCTGTGGTACAAGGTGATGGACGATCTCGGGGCAAAGGACGAGCGCTCCAAGATGCTGCGCACCCACTGCCAGACCAGCGGCGTCTCGCTGCAGGAGCAGGACCCCTACAACAACGTCATCCGCACCACGGTGGAAGCGATGGCAGCGGTGCTGGGCGGCACCCAGTCGCTCCACACCAACGCGCTCGATGAAGCCATCGCGCTGCCGACCGATTTCAGCGCCCGGATCGCGCGCAACACCCAGCTGGTGTTGCAGGAGGAAAGCGGCATCTGCAACGTCGTCGATCCGCTGGGCGGCTCGCATTATATCGAGGCGCTGACCGCCACGCTGGTGGCCGAGGCCGAAGCGATGATGGCCGAGGTCGACGCGGCGGGCGGCATGACCGCCTATGTCGCCACCGGCGCGCCCAAGGCCGCGATTGAACGCGCGGCGGCGGAGAAGCAGACCAAGGTCGACAAGGGCGAGACGGTGATCGTCGGCGTCAACAAGTACCGCAAGGACGCCGAGGACGCGCTGGAGACGCTCGAGGTCGACAACCAGATGGTGCGCACCGGCCAGATCGCCCGCCTCGCCAAGGTGCGCGAAGGGCGGGACGAGGCGGCATGCCGCGCGGCGCTCGCGGCGTTGACGGCGGGGGCGCGCGTCAACCCGGCGACCCACCGTCAGGCGCTTCTGACTGGACGCGACGAGCGCGGAATTCCGCTGCCGCCCTCGAAACTCGCCGAGCTGGAGAAATTGGCCGAGGTGAACCTGCTGGCGCTGGCGGTTGAGGCTGCGCGCCATGATGCAACCCTCGGGGAGATTTCCTCGGCGATGGAAGAGGTCTTCGGCCGCCACGATGCCACGCCCGCGCCGGTCAGCGGGGTCTACAAGAGCGCCTATGAATTCGACCGCCGCTGGGCGCAGGTGACCGATGGCGTGGAAGCCGTGGGCCGCCGCTTGGGCCGCAAGCCGAAGATCATGATCGCCAAGATGGGCCAGGACGGCCACGATCGCGGCGCCAACGTGATCGCCAGCGCCTTCAGCGACATGGGCTTCGATGTGGTCAGCGGCCCGCTGTTCCAGACCCCCGAGGAAAGCGCCGCGATGGCGCTGGAGAAGGACGTCGACGTGGTCGGCGCCTCCTCGCTGGCGGCAGGTCACAAGACCCTGATCCCCGAACTGATCCGCTTGCTGTGCGAAGCCGGGCGCGGCGACATCAAGGTGACAGCGGGCGGCGTGATCCCCCCGCAAGACTACGACTATCTGCGCGAGGCGGGGGTGCAGGGGATCTACGGCCCCGGCTCGAATGTGGTGGAGTGCGCGGCGGATATTCTGGTGCTGCTGGGCCACAACATGCCGCCGCTGGGTGAGGGGCTGGACGAGGCGGCGGAGTAGCTATGCCGACAGTCATGCGGATCGGCGCATTTCGGTTCTACTTCTACAGCCACGAACCGAACGAGCCGCCGCACATCCACATCGACCGGGGCGAGGCGACGATCAAGGTCTGGCTCGGCAGCCTCGAAGTCGCGCGGAGCCGGGGCTTTCGCGCGCACGAGATCAATGGCATTGTGGCGATGGTCGCCGAACACCAGACGGCGCTGACGGAGGCATGGCATGAATATTTCGGCTAAGGTGACCGACGAGCGGGTGCTCGACGTGCGCTTCGACGACGCCAGCCTGATCGTCGATCTGATGGACGGGCGGACAATCGCCGTGCCGCTGGCGTGGTATCCACGCCTGCTTCACGCGACGCCGGAGCAGCGAGCGCATTGGGAGAAGGCCGGTGCGGGTTACGGGATCCATTGGCCGGAGATCGACGAAGACCTCAGCACCGACGGCCTGCTGCGCGGGGCGCCTGCGCCACGGGCTGCCTAGGATAAGCAGGTGATTTTTCTGCGCTTGGTTGGGATTGGTCTGCTCGTCCTCGTGGGAAGCGCGTGTTGGCTGGCCGTCTTCAACTTGCCGCTGTTGATGTTTTCCCAGCTTGGCTTTTGTGAGAGCGCCGCAGAACTATCGAAGCCAAATCCCGATTGTCCCGAGCCGCTTTGGTTCTGGATCGGAAACGTAAGCGTTCCTCTGCTTCTGGCTGCCGCCGGGGCTCGGAAGGGCCGCGAGATTGTGAAAGAGCGAAGCTAAGTGCCACCAACTGAACACCCCCGTACCGACTGGACCCGCGCCGAAATCGCCGCCCTCTTCGACCTGCCCTTCACCGAGCTGCTGTTCCAGGCCGCCAGCGTCCACCGCGCATACCACCCCGCCACCG
This sequence comes from Erythrobacter sp., assembly GCA_013822695.1. GTDB lineage: Bacteria > Pseudomonadota > Alphaproteobacteria > Sphingomonadales > Sphingomonadaceae > Erythrobacter. Next base: position 5,338 of record PNKW01000073.1, read on the forward strand.
AAGTCCAGCTGTGTACCCTGCTCAGCATCAAGACCGGCGGGTGTCCGGAGGATTGCGGCTATTGCTCGCAGTCGGTCCATGCGGACTCCGGCGTCGAGGCGACCAAGCTGATGGATGTGCAGGCCGTGCTCCAGCGCGCGGCGCAGGCCAAGGATGCAGGCTCGCAGCGGTTCTGCATGGGCGCGGCGTGGCGCAATCCCAAGGACCGCGACATGCCTGCGATTGTCGCAATCGTGAAGGGCGTCTCCGCGATGGGCCTTGAGACCTGCATGACGCTGGGGATGCTCGAACCGCATCAGGCCGCAATGCTGGCGGAAGCGGGGCTCGATTACTACAACCACAATATCGACAGCAGCCCTGAGTATTACGAGCGCGTCATCTCCACCCGCGATTTCCAGTGCCGCCTCGATACGCTTGATCACGTCCGCAAGGCCGGGATCAACGTCTGCTCCGGCGGGATCGTCGGCATGGGCGAGACGCGCGAGGACCGGGTGGGCTTCATCCACACCCTCGCCACCTTGCCGCAGCACCCCGAGAGCGTGCCGGTCAACGCGCTCGTGCCGGTCAAGGGCACGGTGCTGGGCAATATGCTCGCCGATACGCCGCTCGCCAAGATCGACGATATCGAGTTCGTCCGTACCGTCGCGGTCGCGCGCATCACCATGCCGCGCTCGATGGTGCGGCTCTCGGCGGGGCGCGAGTCGATGTCCGAGGCGACGCAGGCGCTGTGCTTCCTCGCGGGCGCGAATTCGATCTTCACCGGCGACAAGCTGCTCACCGCGCCCAATGCGGGTGACGACAGGGACGGCGCGCTGTTCGCCAAGCTGGGCCTCACCGCATTGAAGGGCGAGGAGCCCGCGCGGGCGTGCAAGAGCGCGGTGCCGGCGGAGTGATCGGTCTGCTGGCAGCGGCGGCGCTTGCTGCGGCACCCGCGCCGCCGCCGGAGCCGCAGCCGCTGATGATCGGCGAGACCGTCACCCTCGAAGCCCTCGGCGCCGAGCGGCAGGTCAACATCGTCCTGCCGCCCGATTACGCCAAGGACCCCGAAAAGCGCTGGCCGGTGGTCTACCAGCTCGACGGGGCCTTGCGCCAAGACCTCATGATGGGCGCCGGCCTGATGCGTTGGGGGGCGCTGTGGGGGCGCAGCGCCGATGCCATCGTCGTCGGGATCGAGACCAGGGACCGCCAGCGCGAATTGCTCCCCGTGAGCGCCGACCCCGCCGAGGCCAAACGCTGGCCCACCGCGGGCGAAAGCGCTGCCTTCCGCGCTTGGCTCGCAGACGCGGTCAAGCCGCTGGTCGAGGCGCGTTACCGCACCGATGGCCGCGCCCTCCTCGTCGGCGAAAGCGCGGCGGGGCATTTCGTGGTCGAGACATGGGCCGAGGCGCCCGCGCTGTTCACCGGCTACGCCGCGATCTCTCCCAGCCTGCAATGGGATTTCGAGGCGCTGAGCCGCCAGCCCTTGGGCGAGGGCCCGCGCCCGCCGCTTTACCTCAGCCTCGCCGATGAGGGCGGGGCGACCGAGAGCGGGATGCTGCGGTTGCTCGCCGCCCTGCCTGCCAGCCAGCCCTACTGCTTCTCCGACCGCCGCAAGGAGCTGCGCCACGCCACCGCGCTCCACGGCCTGCTGTCCGAGGCGCTGCAATATCTGATGCCCACCAAGGCCGACTGGCTGGAGGAATACGGCATGGTTCTGCGGTGCGAGAAGCGGGGCGGGCAGGGTGACGCACCGGGGTAAGCCTCCGCCCCAAATCCGCTAGCTTGCAGCAGCGGCAATCCCTCGGCATAGCCGCTGGCGAGAGACGCGATGGAGAGAGTTTCGCCGCCCATGCCTGCGCAATGGCCGAAAAGGGGAATGCCCGCGCTGCTGCGGAGCGCCGTGCTGGCGCTTTCGGTGATGGCAGCCGCGCTCCCGGTGGCGGTGCAGGCCTGCGGCACGCTCACCCCCGAGGGAGAGGCGCGGCGCGACCGGCAGCAGGCGCGGTGGCTCCACCGCGAGACCGATCTCAAGGTGCGCGGCACCTTCGTCGAGACTCTGCAGCCCGAAGGCGAGCGGCAGGGCGATGATTACTTTCGCAAAGGTATCGTCACTACCGTGGACGGACGCAGGTTCCGCGTGTGGAGTCCGATGGTGATCAATTGCGGCTTCCCCAATGTCTGGCTCGATGACGGGGACACCGGCACCTTCTACTTCAAGCGCGACGATGATCCCCTCAAGACCGACGAGGAGGATCGCGCCGACGGCGTTATCGATAATTACGACTTCATTCATTTCCGTGCTGACGAAGGTAAGTGACCCGAATGTTCTCGAAAATCCTGATTGCCAACCGCGGCGAGATCGCCTGCCGGGTCATCACCACCGCGCGGAAGATGGGGATCAACACCGTCGCGGTCTATTCCGACGCCGATGCGCGCGCGCCCTTCGTCGCGATGGCGGACGAGGCGGTGCATATCGGCCCTTCGCCTGCGGCAGAATCCTATCTGATCGCCGACAAGATCATCGCCGCCTGCAAGCAGACCGGCGCGGAGGCGGTGCACCCAGGCTACGGCTTCCTCTCGGAACGCACCTCCTTTGCCGAGGCACTGGCGAAGGAAGGCATCGCCTTCATCGGCCCGCCGGTCGGCGCGATTGCCGCGATGGGGGACAAGATCGAGTCCAAGAAACTCGCCAAGGAAGCGGGCGTCAATGTCGTCCCCGGCTTCGTCGGCGAGATCGAGGATACCGAACACGCTGTCCGCATCTCGAACGAGATCGGCTATCCGGTGATGATGAAGGCCAGCGCCGGGGGCGGGGGCAAGGGGATGCGCCTCGCCTATTCCGAAGCCGACGTGCGCGAGGGCTTCGAGAGCGTGAAGCGCGAGGGGCTGAATTCCTTTGGCGATGACCGCGTCTTCATCGAGAAATTCATCCTCAATCCACGCCACATCGAGATCCAGATCCTCGGCGACCAGCACGGCAACATCCTCTACTTGAACGAGCGCGAATGCTCGATCCAGCGCCGCCACCAGAAGGTGGTCGAGGAAGCGCCGTCGCCCTTCGTCACGCCCAAGATGCGCAAGGCCATGGGCGAGCAATGCGTCGCTCTGGCGCGCGCGGTGGGGTATTACTCGGCGGGCACGGTCGAACTGATCGTCAGCGGCGCGGACCCGACGGGAGAGAGCTTCTACTTCCTCGAAATGAACACCCGGCTTCAGGTCGAACACCCTGTCACCGAAGCCATCACCGGCATCGACTTGGTCGAGCAGATGATCCGCGTTGCCGCTGGTGAAAAGCTGGCGATGACGCAGGACGATATCGGGATCGACGGCTGGGCAATCGAGAACCGCGTCTATGCCGAGGACCCCTATCGCGGCTTCCTGCCCTCCACCGGGCGGCTGGTGCATTATTCACCCCCGCTCCCCGGCTGGACGGAAGACGAGACCGTTGCGGGCAAGGCGCGGCGCGGGGTTGCCCGCGGCGCCGGCTCGGTGCGCGTCGATGACGGGGTCTACGAAGGCGGCGAGGTTTCGCGCTTCTACGATCCGATGATCGCCAAGCTTATCACCTGGGCACCCACGCGCGATGAAGCGGCGGACTTGCAGATCGAGGCGCTCGACCATTTCCGCATCAAGGGATTGGGCCACAACGTCGATTTCCTCAGCGCGATCATGCAGCACCCGCGCTTCCGTTCGGGCGAGCTCACCACCGGGTTCATCGCCGAGGAATATCCCGAAGGCTTCCACGGCGCAGCGACCTCGGACGCGGTGAAGCGTCTGCTCGCGGCCGTCTGCGCGGGCAATGAATTCACGCTGCAATCGCGTGCGCGGCGCATTTCGGGCCAGCTCGATGGCGATGACGGGCGCGAGGGTGTGATCCGGGTCACCACCGAATGGCTGGTGAAGCTCGGCGACGAGCGTTTCCATGTCGCGCTTGGCGAGGGCCATGCGGTGGTCGACGGCGTGCGCGTCGAGGGTACCTGCGACTGGCACCCCGGTATGGCGCAGGCCGCCGCCACCGACGGCGCGGGGCTCACGCTCGGCCTGATCGTCGAGCGGATCGGCAACCAGTGGAAGGTGACGACGCGCGGCGCGGCACACACCGCGCTGGTGATCCCGCAGCGGCTCGCGCGGCACGAATCGCTGATGCTGGAGAAGGTGCCGCCCGATCTCTCGCGCCTGCTGATCTGCCCGATGCCCGGAATGCTGGTGAAGCTCCATGTCGCCGAGGGAGAGACGGTGCAGCCGGGTCAGCCGCTCGCCACGGTCGAAGCGATGAAGATGGAGAACATCCTGCGCGCCGAAAAGGAGGGCGTGATCGCCAGGATCAACGCCGCCGAGGGTGAAAGCCTTGCGGTCGACGCGGTGATCCTGGAGCTGGAATGACCCTAACCGCGCGCGTCCGCTTGACGGCGCGCCCGGTTCACGACTGCTTTGCGTCAACGCGACGGAAAACTGCGCCAGCCGGCAATATCCTTCCAAAACCTGTTGTAGAATTGCGGCAGATTAATGATTTCCGACGGAAAATTCACCGCCGCTCTGTCCTACAACCCGTCTTGTGAGAAACTCGTCTGGCCGAGACGCGGTATTCCCCGCGCGGTGGATTGAATCTCTGTGGGAGGATTTGATCATGGCACATACGGGCACGGGCTTCTTCGACAGGAAGGGCCATTTCTTCAAGACCGCGCGTGAGGCGACGGTGAGCGATCTGGCAGGCTTGCTGGGGCAGATCGGCGAGGGCGAGAGCCTTGCGCCGGGCATCGCCTACATGCTGCTTGAACGCCGCGCCGAGATCGAGCGCCTCTTCGCCGAGCATGACGTGATGCTCGAGGAAGAGGCGGCGATGAAGGCGGCGCGCGGCGGCGGGGAGGCACACGGCAACGTCGCCAAGCTACCGAGCCGCCCGGCGCATTGAGTGAAGACCTCTAGGCCAGTGCCAGATGCAGGCACTGGTTGAAGTCGGTGAGGACGTAGTCGGCAAAGGCGGGGCCATTCACGAACCCGCGTCTGCGATAAAGTGCGAGCGCGGGCTCGAAGGCGGGGCCGGTGCCGGTTTCGAGGCTGAGCGTGGCAATCCCCTCGGCGCGGGCGTGGGCAATGATCGTCTCGAGCAGCGCTGCCGCGAGCCCCTGCCGGAGGAAATCGGGGTGGGTGCGCATGGACTTTACTTCTGCCGAAGCCGCATCGAGCCGCTTCAACGCGCCGACGGCGGCGATGCGTCCGTCTACCTCGACCGTCCAGACCGTGACTCCCTCGGCCTGCAATCCCGACAGATCGAGCGCGAAGCTGAGGCCGGGTGGCGAGCCTTCAAGCATGGCGCGCTGGTGAAAGGCGATGAGCTCCTGCACGCGGGTGTCGGCAAGGTCTGCGAAAGCGATGTGCATCAGGCTTGGTCCTCGATTATCGCCACCGCGCGGATCCAACCGGCGCTGGCGCGCTCGATCTTGACCGGGAAGCAGCTAACGGTGAAGCCGAAAGGCGGCAGCGCGGCGAGGTTCGCCAGCTTCTCGATCTGGTAATAGGGACGGATGCGCCCCGCCTTGTGGCCTTCCCAGATGATCGATGGATCGCGGGTCTCGGCCCAGCGCTTGGCGGTGTGGCTGAAGGGCGCGTCCCAGCTCCACGCGTCGGTGCCGACCACTTCGATGCCCCTTTCGGTTAGCCACAAGGTCGCCTCCGCTCCAAGGCCGACGCCCTGGTCGGTGAAGCCCTTGGTGCCGTAGATCGCGCCTGATTGCACCAGCACGATATCAAGCGGTTCAAGGGTGTAGTCGATGCGGGCGAGCGCCTCCTGCACCTCGGCGGCGCTGACGACATGGCCGTGGGGAAGGTGGGTGAAATCGAGCTTGACCCCGGGACGCAGGAAGCGGTCAAGCGGGGCCTCGTCGATGCTCGGGGCAGGGCGCGCGCCTGCATCCGTGGTCGAATGGAAGTGCCACGGCGCGTCCATGTGGGTGCCGTTGTGGGTCGAGAGCTCGACGAATTCCACCGCCCAGCCTTCGCCATCGGGCAGGTCTTCGCGCCGCAATCCGGGGAAGAACATCGCGATCTGCTCCCACGTGTTCTCGTGGGTCATGTAGGTGACCTTGGGCCGCATCGCCTCGGGATCGGAAATCACATTATTGGTGATCGGGATCGAGAGGTCGATGAAGCGGGTCATCCGGCCAGTTCTCCGTCAAGGAAGGCGGCGATATCGGCAAGCTCGACATCGCGGGCGACATAGGCCTCGCCAAGTGCGCACAGGAGAAGGAAGGGCAGGGTGGTGCCTTCGGCCTTCTTGTCGTGGCGCATGTGGCGGGCCAGCGCGGCCCCGTCGCAGCCGAGGCCGAGGTCGGCGGTCCGCGCTGGAAGGCCCGCCGCAGCGATGGCGGCCTCGGCCCGCGCGGCGTCCTCGCGGGAAATCTCGCCCCGCCGGGCTGAATACTTCGCCGCCAGCACCATCCCCAATGCGACCGCCTCGCCATGCAGGAGCCGGTCGGAAAAGCCCGTCTCCGCCTCCAGCGCATGGCCGAAGGTGTGACCGAGGTTGAGGAGCGCGCGCAGGTCCTCCGTCTCGCGCTCGTCGGCGGCGACGATCCGCGCCTTCATCGCGATGCTGGTAGCGATGGCATGTTCGAGCGCCGCCGGTTCGCGGGCGAGCACCTTGTGGCCGTTCGCCTCCAGCCACGCAAAGAAGGCCGCATCGCCGAGCAGGCCGTATTTCAGCACCTCGGCGTAGCCAGCGCGCATTTCGCGATCGGGAAGGGATGCGAGCACCAGCGGGTCGATCAGCACCAGCGCAGGCTGGTGGAAGGCGCCGATCAGGTTCTTCCCTGCGCGCGTGTTGATCGCGGTCTTGCCGCCCACCGAGCTGTCGACCTGCGCGAGCAGCGTCGTCGGCAGCTGCACGAAGCAGACACCGCGCTTTACCACCGAGCAGGCAAAGCCGACGAGATCGCCCACCACCCCGCCGCCGATGGCAAAGACATGATCCTTGCGGGTGACGCCGAGTGCCAGCAGCCAGTCGCACAGCTTTTCTAGTACGCCCCAGGTCTTGGCGTCCTCGCCCGGTTCGACGACGAACCATTCCGCCGCAAGACCGTGCGCGGCGAGATGGGCGTCGATCCCGCCTGCAAACAGCCGGTGGGTGTTGGTATCGGCCACAAACGGCACCCCTCGTCCCGGCCCATAGCCCCTGAGGAACGGCGCGGCAGCATCGACGAGGCGGCTGAAGAGCCCCTCCGCGATCACCACCTCATAGGCGCGCCCGGCCAGCGCGACGGGAATTACAGCCATTGGTCAATCGCCTCGATGATCGCGCGCGCGGTGTCGGCGTGGGGGCCGTTCTCGCTACGCACGCGGATATGCGCCTGCCCGTAGAACGGCGCCCGTTCGCGCGCCAGTCGGGTGAGGATTTCCCTGGGCTCGCCGGTCTTGAGCAGCGGACGGTTGCCGCGGCGAGTCGTGCGTTCGACCAGCGTGTCGATATCGCAATCGATCCATACCGCGATGCCTTGCTCCAGCACCGCCGCGCGGGTCTGCGGATCGATGAAGGCGCCGCCGCCGGTGGCGATGACGCCGTGACCCTCGCCCAGCAGGCGGGCAATCACACGCCGCTCGCCATCGCGGAAATGGGCCTCGCCGAAGGCCTCGAAGATCTCGGGGATCGAGCGCTGGGCGGCCTCGGCGATGGCATCATCGGCATCGACGAAGTCGCGCCCGAGCATCGCCGCCAGCTTGCGCCCGACGGTCGATTTGCCGACGCCCATCAGCCCGACCAGCACTACGGGGCGCGTGATGCGCGCAGCGATGGCGGCGATATCGCGATCTTGGGGGGAGGGACACGCGGCGGACATTGCCGCAGGGCCTATAGATGGGCTAGGGCACGCGCAATATGGCAAACTTGCGGCAAGAGCGTCTGACCCCCGGCGGTTTCGAGCAGGCCCCCGCTCAGCGCGGGCGGCGTTGGCCGTGGGTGGCGGGGCTGGGCGCTCTGGCTCTGGCCCTGGTGGCATGGTTCGATGGCGGCGAGGAGCCGCTCCACCCGATTGCCGAGGAAGTGACGTTGCCACAGCAGGGGGCGGAGCAGGGGCAATGAACGCGAGGCACCGGAGCTTTTCGGCGAGCGTGCTTGCCATCGCCGTGGCGGGCGCGCTTGGCGGCGCGGGACTGGCCGGGCTGGCAATGGCACAGGGCAAGCCCGAATCGCTGCTGCCCCCAGGCTTCGACGATCCCGCCCCTGCGCCGAGCCCGCGCCAGACTCCCGGCCCTCGTCCCGCACAGGCCCCGCCGCCCCAGCAAGGCCAGCCGCCGGTCGCCCAGCCGGGCGCGCCGCCCGTGCCCGGCGTGGGCGTCGATCCCGCCAGCCTGCCGCCACTCCCGGCGATCAGCCGCGAGGACCTCGCCCGGCTGCCGAGCCTCGAGAGCCTCGAGAACATGTCGACCGAGGAGCTCGACCAGCTGCTCGGCCTCACACCCAAGAGCGACATTCCGGCCGGTGCGCAGCGGGCGCTGACCCGCGTCGGTGTGCTGGCGGTGGAGGAAGGCGGCTTGCCGCCGATGGCGCTGGCGAACCAGTCGGACAAGCTGGTGCGCGCCGCGCTCAATGGCACGCAGGGCCCGCTGGTGTCGCGCTGGGGGCACATCCTGCTGCGCCGTGCGCTGGCGAGCCGCCTTGCTGCGCCGCTCGGCATGGACCCGGTGGAATTCGCCGCGCTGCGGGTCGGTGTGCTCAACCGCATGGGCGAGTTCGCGCTGACGCGGGCGGTGGTGCAGGACATCGACACCGCCAACTGGTCGCCTGCGCTCACGCAGGAGGCGCTTGGCGCCTATCTGGCGAGCGGCGACATCACCGGCGCGTGCCCGGCGGTGCGCCTGCAAGGCTCGCAGCGGCAGGACGGCGAGTGGGTGATGTGGCAGGCGATCTGCAACGCCTATGCGGGCGAGACCGCGCTCGCCGCGACCCAGCTCGATCGCGCGCTGTTCCGGGGCGCCGCGCCGCGGGTCGATGTGCTGCTGGCACGGCGCTTTGCGGGCGCGGCCGGGCGCGCGCAGCGCGGCGTGAATATCGAGTGGCAGGGGGTCGACGATCTCAATCCCTGGCGCTTCGGCCTTGCCAATGCGGTGGGCGAGCCGCTGCCTGCCGGGCTGCTGGATAGCGCGCTTACGGCGCGCGGCGGGGCCTATTATGCCCGCAGCGGGGCGCTGTTGCCAATGCTCCCCGCGACGACCCGTGCCCCCCTTGCCGGTCGCGCCGCGCGCGAAGGGATCCTGTCGGCCGATGCGATGGTCGATCTCTATTCCGAGGTTCATGCCGATTCCGCCGCGAGCGGCGATGCCAAGGCCCATGCCGCGGCGCTGCGCGAGGCCTATCTCGCCGCCGATCCGGCCGCGCGCATCGCCGCGATGCAGCGCCTGTGGGCGGACGGGGCGAAGCTGGGGGGCGGGGACGGTTACGGTGCGCGGGTGTTGACCGCCTATGCCGCCGCGCGCATTCCGGCGAGCACCGAACATGCAGGCGCGGCGGCCGATCTGATCGCCGCCATGCTCGCCGCCGGGCTCGATCGCAATGCGGGCCGCTGGGCGAATGTGGTCGAGGAGGGCTCACTGGGCTGGGCCCTGATCACGCTGAGCGCAGCCAACGGCGGCGCCGTGGGCCAGGGCCCGGTCGAAAGCTTCATGGGCGACGACAATAGCGAAGGGCAGCGCAAATCCGTCTTCCTGGTGGCCGGGCTGGCCGGGATCGGGCGATTGACGGAAGGCGATGCGAACGCGCTCGCAGGCGATCTCGAAGTCGATCTGGCGCGCCAGACCCGCTGGACCACTGCCATTGCGCGCGCGGCCGAGGTCGGCAATCCGGCGCTGGTGGCGATGCTGGCGGGGCTGGGGATGCAGGGGAACAGCTGGTCGCAGATGACCCCGCTGCACCTCTACCACATCACCGCCGCGCTGACCCGCGTGGGGCTGGTCGCCGAAGCCCGGATGATCGCCGCCGAGGCGGTGGCGCGGGGCTGATGTCGGCGAGCACCGACGCGTTCCTCGCCATGCTGGCGGCGGAGCGCGGCGCGGCAATGAACACGCTTGCTGCCTACCGCCGCGATCTCGATCAAGCCGAGGAAGCGATCGGCGATCTTGCCGCCGCTGACCGCGATGCGGTCGCCAGTCTTGCGGGCGAGTGGGCAAGCCTTGCGCCGGCCAGCGTCGCGCGCAAGACCTCGGCGCTGCGGCAATTCTTCGGCTTTGCCATCGACGAGGGCTGGCGCAGCGACGATCCCTCCGGCGCGCTCCCCGCACCGCGCCTGCGCCGCCCGCTGCCCAAGGTGGTGGGGCATGACCAGATCGCGGCCCTGTTCAAGCGCGCCGAGGACGAGGCAGCAGGCGATGATCCCAAGGCGGTTCGGCTGCTGGCCCTGATAGAACTGCTCTACGGATCGGGCCTACGCGCGACCGAGCTGGTCAGCTTGCCGCTGAGCGCAGTGCCGCGCGATGCGCCATTTCTGACGGTGACGGGCAAGGGTGGGGCAACGCGCCTCGTGCCGGTGGGCGGGCGGGCGCTCGAGGCGCTGGCGCGGTGGCAGAGCCTGCGCCCGGCGATATCGCCATCGCGCTTTCTGTTTCCCTCTGGGAAAACCGGCCACCTCAGCCGCGTCCGCCTGTTCCAGCTGCTCAAGGACCTCGCAGGCCGCGCGGGGCTCGATCCGGG
>PNKW01000074.1 GCA_013822695.1 Erythrobacter sp.
AGGCCCGCTGCGGAGAGCTGCGCGGCAAGCGTGTCGTCATTGGCGAACATCCCGCCATATTCGTTGCCGAGGCTGATGATCATCGCGCCGGTCAGCGTGGCGAGGTCGACGATGCGAACCGGGGCATATTGCTCCTGCGCCCAGTGCAATGCGTCGCACAGCACCAGCCGGCCCTCGGCGTCGGTGTTGAGCACTTCGACCGTCTGGCCGCTCATGGTGGTGACGATGTCGCCCGGGCGCTGCGCGGCGGCATCGGGCATGTTTTCGACCAGGCCCATGACGCCGATGACATTGGCCTTGGCCTTGCGGGTCGCCAGCGCCAGCATTGCGCCTGCAACCGCGCCTGCCCCGCCCATGTCCCACTTCATGTCCTCCATCCCCGGCGGCGGCTTCAGCGAGATGCCGCCGGTGTCGAAGGTCACGCCCTTGCCGACGAAGACGGTCGGCTTCTCGCCCGCCGCGCCGCCGTTCCAGCGGATCGCGAGGAGCTGCGATTCGCGCGCCGAGCCCTGCCCGACGCCGAGCAGCGCGCCCATGCCGAGCGCCGTCATCTCCGCCTCGCCGAGCATGGTGATCTCGACCCCGGTGCCCTCGAAGGCGGTGCGGCAGGCGGCGACGAAGGTTTCGGGGTAGATGATGTTGGCAGGCTCGGTGACGAGGCCGCGGGTGAATTCGACCCCATTGGCGAGCGCGGCCTCGCGCTCCCATGCGGCGGCGGTGCCTTCAGGCGCATTGACGACGTGGACGGTGGTCAGCGACGGGCGCTTGTCGGCGGCAAGGCGCGTGCGATAGGCGTCATGGCGCCAGGCGCGCAGGCGCAGGCCGAGCAGGACGGCGGCAGCGTCATCGGCCGAGAGACCCGCGCCGCCAAGGTCGAGCACCATCGCGGTCTCGCCCGAGACGAGATACTTGGCGGTCAGCGCCGCGCCCGCGCGCTCGCAGTGGTGGCGGCGCTCGGCGCTGGAGGCCTCGCCCAGCCCGGCAATGGCGATGCGCTTCACCGCGCCATCGACGCTGGCGAAGCCCTCGAACACCTGGCCCGCGCGGCCCGAAAAGCGCGAGGCGGCCGCGCCCTCGACCAGGGCCGGATCGAGGTCGGTCAGGGCCTGCCCCTGATTCACCACCCGCGCAACGAGGCGGATGTCAGCGGGGGCAGCGGCGGTGAGATGGATCTGCATGGATACTCCGAAAGCGATGGCGAGGCCGGGGTCTGGTGGCGCGCCGCAGGGCTGCGGCAGGTCGCGCATTTGGGCCGCGCAATGGCGATTGCGATTAAGCGCGAGCGGTGCAATAGGCAAGGCCATGTCGGGAGGCTTGCAAGACGCACCGCGCTGCTCAGCGCGCCCTGCCCCGCGCTTCCCGGCGCCGGGTGCGGTGTCGCGTGCCGCGCTCGTGCTGGCCCTCGGCCTTGTCGCTGCGCCAATTGCCGCGCAGGAGGCCGGGCCCGCTGTCGCTCCCGCCGCCAGCGCCAAGGCCCCGCAGCAAATCGACTTCGAGTCGCGCGAGCTCAGCTACAACGAACAGACCGATACCGTAACCGCGCGCGGCGATGTCATCCTGCGCTCCGAGGACCGCTCGGTGCGTGCCGACGAAGTCGTGTGGGACCGCAAGTCCGGCAAGATCATCGCCACCGGCAACATCCGTCTCGTCGACGATGCGGGCAACCAGCTGTTCACCGATCAGGTGGAGCTGACGGAAGAATTCGATACCGGCGCGATGAGCGAACTCCTCATAGCCCTGCGCGCCGGCGGCCGCCTTGCCGCGCGCTCGGCAATGCGCGGGGAGAACGGGGTTTCGGTGCTCACCGATGCCGCCTACACCGCCTGCGCTGTGACCGGCGACGATGGCTGCGCGCAGAACCCCAGCTGGCGCGTCACCGCGCGCCGCGTGGTCTACGACCAGAAGGCCAACCGCGTGCGGTTCGAGGGCGCGACGCTCGAGCTGTTCGGCGCGCCGATCCTGCCCCTGCCCGGCCTCGCGATCCGCACCGACGGCAAGGCCGAGAGCGGCTTTCTTGTCCCCGATGTGCGCATCACGCAGGTCAACGGGCTCGAACTCAGCGGCGAATATTACTGGCGCGTCGCCGACAATGCCGATCTGACGCTGGGCGCCTATGTCTTTTCCAACGTCGCGCCGATGGCGAGCGCCAGGTGGCGGCACCTGACCGAGAAGGGCGCATATCAGGTCACCGGCTACGCCACCTTCTCCGACCGCGCGACCGACCTCACCGGCGGGCAGGGCCTGCGCAACGATCCGCGCGGATATCTCGATGCCAATGGCCGCTTCCAGTTCTCGCCCGACTGGAGCCTGACCGGATCGATCCGCCTCGCCTCCGACCGCACCTTCCTCAGGCGCTATGACATCAGCCGCGATGACCGGCTGCGCTCGACCATCAATCTCGAGCGCATCACCGACCGCTCCTATCTCTCGATCGCCGGCTGGGCGACGCAGACGCTGCGGCTCAACGCCGATCAGGGGCAGGTGCCGCTGGCGCTGCCCGCCATCGATTACCGCCAGAAGATCGGCGACCGGGTGCTCGGCGGCAATCTGGTGGTGCAGGCGAACAGCCTCGCGCTGCTGCGCAACGAAGGACAGGACACCCAACGGGCCTTTGCGGGCGCGCAGTGGGATCTGAAGCGCCTCACCCCGCTCGGCCAGGTGGTGAGCCTGACGGCGCTGGTGCGCGGCGATGTCTACAACACCAACAACTCCCTCGCGACCACGACACTGGTCTATCGCGGCACCGAGGGCTGGACCGCGCGCGGCATCGCCACCGCGGCGATCGACATCGAATGGCCCTTCGTGGGCGAGGCCTTTGGCGGCACGCAGGTGTTCAAACCGCGCCTGCAGCTCGTCGCGTCCCCGCGTATCCGCAATCTTGCCGTCCCCAACGAGGACGCGCGCGCGATCGATCTCGAGGATTCGAACCTCTTCGCCCTGAACCGCTTCCCGGGCTATGACCGGGTCGAGGACGGCACGCGCGTGACCTGGGGCGTCGACTGGGAATTGCAGCGCCCCGGCTGGCGGATCAAGTCCACCATCGGCCAGTCCTTCCGCCTTGAGGCCCCGCGCGAGGGCCTGTTCCCCGAAGGCACGGGCCTGTCCGAGCGCGTCACCGATTTCGTCGGCCGCACCGAGGTGCGCTTCCGCAACCTCGTGCAGTTCACCCACCGCTTCCGGCTCGACAAGGACAACCTCGCGATCCGCCGCAACGAGATCGACGCGACGGTTGGCTCGCGGCGCACCTATGTCGAGGTCGGCTACCTGCGGCTCAACCGCGACATTTCCACGGTCGAAGATCTGCGCGACCGCGAGGAGCTGCGCGCCGCCGCGCGCGTGGCGATCGGGCGCAAGTGGTCGATGTTCGGCTCAGGCGTGTTCAACCTCACCGATCCCGACGAGGATCCGGTGTTCCAGCCCGATGGTTTCCAGCCGATCCGCACGCGCCTCGGGGTCGCCTATGCAGACGACTGCATCGAATTCGGCGCGACCTGGCGGCGCGACTTCATCGACGCGGGCGACGCGCGGCGCGGCAATGCGTTCCAGCTGTTCTTCGCCCTGCGGAATCTGGGCTTCCGCTAAGGCGGGGGCGAAATGCCTGCAAGAATTGGCAGCACGCGCAAATCACGTTAAGGAGCGCACCGCGGCAAGCTGGCGCCCCGGGACGGGATCGCGGGGGACTCAGCTTCCATTCAGCCGGTGCCGGGCATCGGCACGGGCGAGCGTGCGGCTTTGCACGCGAATTTGGCCACAAGGCGGGAATGAACGAGTGAGTGTGAAGCTGTTTTCCAAGGCTCTGTTTGCCAAGACCGGAACCGCGCTGGCGGGTGCGGCGATGCTTGGCCTTGCCGCCGCACCGATGGCTGCGGGCGCGCAGACCGTGGCCGTGCCGACCGCGGACAATCCCTTCGGCCTGCCCGAGGACATCACCTTGTTCGGCAAGACCGACCCCGACAAGCGCACCGCGACCGCGATCGTCAACGGCTATGTCATCACCGGCACCGATATCGACCAGCGCGTGGCGCTGGTGGTCTCGGCCTCCGAAGCGCCGATTGCCGAGGACGAGTTGCTGCGTCTGCGCGTGCAGGTGCTGCGCAACCTGATTGACGAAACGCTCAAGATCCAGGCCGCCGAGGCCGATGATCTCGCTGTCAACCGCGAGGAGATCGAGGAGACCTACCAGCAACTTGCTGCGCAGAACTTCGCTGGCGATCCCAAGAAGATGGACACCTATCTCGAATCGATCGGCTCCTCGGCCGCTTCGCTCAAGCGCCAGATCGAGGGCGAAGTGGCGTGGGAGAACCTGCTGCGCCGCAACGTGATGCCGCGCGTCAACGTCTCGGCCGAAGAGGTCAACGAAGTCCTCAAGCGGATGAACGAGGCCAGGGGCACCGACGAATTCCGGGTGGGCGAGATCTACCTCTCGGCCACCACCGAGAACCGCGCTGCGGTGCTCAAGAACGCGCAGACGATCGTGCAGCAATTGCAGCAGGGCGGCAGCTTTGTCGCCTATGCGCGGCAATTTTCCGAAGCGAGCACGCAGGTCGTCGGCGGCGATCTTGGCTGGGTGCGCGCGGGCCAGCTGCCGCCGCAGCTCGCCGCGGCCGTGCGCGTCATGCAGCCCGGCCAGCTCAACGGCCCGATCGAGATCCCCGGCGGTTTCTCGATCATCTACCTCATCAACAAGCGCCAGGTGCTGATGGCCGATCCGGCCGAGGCGCTCCTGAGCCTGAAGCAGATCTCGATCGCCTTCCCTCCCGGCGTGACGCAGGAGCAGGCCGAGGCCAAGGTTGACGAATTCGGCCAGTATCTGAGAGGTTTGCGCGGCTGCGCCGATGTCGAGGCGGGCGCGGCCAGAATCGGGGCCGACGTCATCTCGAACGACCAGATCAAGGCCGCAGGCCTGCCGCCGCAGCTGCGCGACGTGGTGCTCCAGCTCCAGATCGGCCAGGCCACCCCGCCCTTCGGCAACATCCAGGAAGGCGTGCGCGTGCTGATGCTGTGCGGGCGCGACGATCCGCCGGATGCGGGCGCTCCGACCTTTGCGGCGGTGCAAAAGCAGATCGAGGACGAGCGCGTCAACAAGCAGGCCAGCGCCTGCTGCGCGACCTGCGTAACGACGCCTATATCGAATACAATTGAGCGCATTGCCCGCTCCGCTTGCGATATCGCTCGGTGATCCGGCAGGCATCGGCCCCGAGGTGATCCTGGGCGCCTGGGCGCGGCTCAGGGCCGAGCGCCGCGCGCCGCCCGCCTTCGTGGTGGGTGGGCCGGAGCTGCTGCGGGCCTGCGCGGAACGCCTCGGGATCGACTGCCCGATCGTGCCCATCGCAGAGCCCGCCGAGGCGCTGTTCGCCCATGCCGCTGGCCTCCCCGTGATGGCGGGGCTCGACGGGCCGTGGCACCCTGCCCACCCCTCCGCCGATGGCGCGCGGCTCGCGCTCGCCTCGCTGCAATGGGCGACGAAGTTCGCCCTCTCTGGCGTGGCCTCCGGGCTGGTCACCGCGCCCGTCTCCAAGGGCGCGCTGGCGGCCATCGGCTGGGACTACCCCGGCCAGACCGAGTTCCTCGCCGACGCCTGCGGCAGGCCATACCGCGACGCGGTGATGATGCTGGCCGGGCCGAGCTTGCGCACCGTGCCGCTCACCGTCCACGTTGCGCTGGCCGAGGTGCCCGCGCTGCTCTCGGCCGAGCTGATTGCCCACAAGGCCCGCATCGTGGCCGAGGGTCTGAGGCGCGACTTCGGCATCGCCAATCCCCGCCTCGCCATCGCCGCGCTCAATCCCCATGCGGGCGAGGGCGGGCAGTTCGGCGACGAGGAGGCGCGGCTGATCGCCCCCGCCATCGCCGCGCTGCAAGCGGAAGGCATCGCCGCCACCGGCCCCGTCCCGGGCGACGCGCTCTTCACCCCCCGCGCCCGTGCCGGATACGATGCGGCGCTGTGCATGTACCACGACCAGGCGCTCATCCCGATCAAGGCGCTCGAGTTCGACGAGGGGGTCAACGTCACGCTCGGCCTGCAGATCATCCGCACCTCGCCCGACCACGGTACCGCCTACGACATCGCGGGCCAGGGCAAGGCCGATCCGGGCGCCATGGCCGCCGCGCTGGTGATGGCGGCCGAGATGGCGCAACAGCGTGGCTGAAGCGCAGGCCCACCCCGCTGCGACTAGTCGGCAAAGCCGCCAAGTCTCGCTCCCCTCCCGCTTGCGGGAGGGGCTGGGGGTGGGCACGTGACCACCCTCCCCCCCATCCGCGAGGTCATCGCCCGGCACAACCTCGCCGCCTCCAAGGCGCTGGGGCAGAACTTCCTGCTCGACGAGCAGCTGCTTGCGCGCATCGCGGCCCTGCCCGGCGATCTCGCGGACCAGCCGGTCCTCGAAGTCGGTCCCGGCCCCGGCGGGCTTACCCGTGCGCTACTGCGGGCGGGCGCGCGCGTCACCGCGATCGAGATGGACCGCCGCTGCCTGCCCGCGCTTGCTGAATTGGCGGACGCCTTCCCCGGCCAGCTCACCGTGGTCGAGGGCGACGCGCTCAAGCTCGACCACAACGCGCTGATGCAGGGCGAGCCCTTCCACGTCCTGTCCAACCTCCCCTACAACGTCGGCACCGCACTGTTCGTGCGCTGGCTCGGCGGAGAGGCTTGGCCGCCGCTGTGGCAGTCGCTCACCCTGATGTTCCAGCGCGAGGTCGCCGACCGCATCGTCGCCAATGCAGGCGAGAACGCCTATGGTCGTCTCGCCGTGCTCGCCCAGTGGCGGGCCGAGGCGCGGCTCGCCATGAAGGTCCACCGCAGCGCCTTCACCCCGCCGCCCAAGGTGATGAGCGCGGTGGTCCACGTGACCCCCGCCCCCATGCCCGAGGGCGTGTCCGCCCGCACCCTCGAACGCCTCACCGAAGCCGCCTTCGGCCAGCGCCGCAAGATGCTGCGCCAGAGCCTCAAGGGTGTGCCCGGCGCGCTCGAGGCGCTGGCGGCGCTGGGGATCGACGAGACGCGGCGGGCGGAGACGGTGAGTGTGGCGGAGTTTGTCGAATTGGCGAAGGCCATGCAGTCATGATGAAGAACGATTCCACGGCTGGCGTTTGGCTGCGATGGTAGAGTCCGATGGCATGTCAGCCCACCGGACGACATGGAATGAGGCGCTTGAGGCGACTCTGACGGGCTGCGTTGGGCGGTCACTGACCGAAACCTGGGTCGATGAAATGGGCCTTTACGGCCCCGAAGACGCGCCATGCTTCAGTCATTCCCAACTCGACTTCGTCCAGGCGCTGACACTGGAATTGCGGTTCGACGACGGTGCGATCCTTCACTTGGGGTGCTGGCAGGATGACTACGACTTCGCCCTGTGGCCGAAAGAAGTGACGCACAGCGAACAACTCACACCCGATCCCGATCCGGACCGGACCCTGTTTCGGGTGCGCCGGTTCGATGCCTTTCCGTCAGGTGCACTCAGGGACGTCACATGGGCGGCCGACGATAGGGGCAACATCCAGACCATCACCTTGCACATAGACAGCGCCGAAGTGATCCTGTGCGCCGGCGAGGTCTATGAGGATTTCGATGGCCGCTTGAAGGTGAGCGACCGGGATGAGAGTGTGTTAATCTTCCTCAGTCCCGATGCCTTTGCGCGCACAGTCTTCAATTCGGCTGTTTACCGGATCGAATGACGGGCACCGACGCCGGTTGCAGTTTGCCGTCGTTTGAGAATCAACCCGCCTTCTTGCGCAACCTCCAAGCATGCAGCAGCGGCTCGGTATAGCCGCTCGGTTGCTCCACGCCCTTGAAGATCAGCTCCTTCGCCGCGCTGAAGGCCGCGCCGTCCTCGTTCCCCGTCAGCGGCACATAGAGCCGATCGCCCGCGTTCTGCGCGTCGACCTTGGCGGCCATCCGGGCGAGGCTGTCCATCACCTGCGCCTCGGTGATCACCCCGTGCAGCAGCCAGTTGGCAATGTGCTGCGAGGAGATGCGCAGCGTCGCGCGGTCCTCCATCAGGCCGACGTCGTTGATGTCGGGCACCTTGGAGCAGCCCACGCCCTGATCGACCCAGCGCACCACATAGCCGAGCAGGCCCTGGCAATTATTGTCGAGCTCCTCGCGGATCTCCTCCTCCGACCAGTTTGCGCCATCCGCGAGCGGGATCGCCAGCAGGTCGTCGAGGCCTGCGGGTTCGGGGAGGTGCTTCTGCACGTCGAACACGTCGATCTGGTGGTAATGCACCGCATGCAGCGTCGCGGCGGTGGGGGACGGGACCCACGCGGTGTTCGCGCCCGCGCGCAGGTGGCCGATCTTCTCCACCATCATCTGCCCCATCAGATCGGGCGCGGCCCACATGCCCTTGCCGATCTGCGCCTTGCCCGACAGGCCGTGGCGCAGCCCGATGGCGACATTGCGCGCCTCATAGGCCTTGAGCCAGTCGGAGCCCTTCATCGCGCCCTTGCGCAGCATCGGCCCGGCGCGCATCGAGGTGTGGATTTCGTCCCCCGTGCGGTCGAGGAAGCCGGTGTTGATGAACACGATCCGGTCCTTCACCGCATGGATGCAGGCGGCGAGGTTGGCGCTGGTGCGGCGCTCCTCGTCCATCACGCCGACCTTGATGGTGTGACGCGGCAGGCCGAGCAGGTCTTCCACCGCATCGAATAGGTCGTTGGTAAAGGCGCATTCCTCGGGCCCGTGCATCTTGGGCTTGACGATGTAGATCGATCCGCAGCGCGAATTGCCGAACTTTCCGTGGCCTTCGACGTCCAGCGTGGAAATCGCCGAGGTGAACACCGCGTCCATGATGCCCTCGGGGATTTCGCTGCCATCGGGCAAGCGGATCGACGGGTTGGTCATGAGGTGGCCGACATTGCGCACGAACATCAGGCTGCGGCCCTTGAGGGTGTGCTGGGTGCCGTCGTTCGCAGTGTAGGTCTTGTCGCCCGCCAGCGTGCGGGTGAGAGCCTTGCCGCCTTTCGCGAAGCTTTCGGACAGATCGCCGCGGATGATGCCGAGCCAGTTGGTGTAGGCGAGGAGCTTATCCTCGGCATCGACCGCCGCGACCGAATCCTCGCAATCGGCGATGGTGGTGAGCGCGGCTTCGACGATGATGTCGGCGATGCCCGCCTTGTCGGTGGCGCCGACGGGGGTGCTGGAATCGAAGACAACTTCGACGTGCAAGCCATTGTTTTTCAGGAGCACGCCTTTGTCGGTGGTGCCCACCTGCTGCGCCGGATCGGCGAGCGCGATGGCATCGCGGCCCGCAAGGTCGGCCCAGCTGGCGCCCCCTGCGAGCGGGAAGGCGCTGTCAAGAAACTGCCGCCCGCGCGCGATCACCGCCGCGCCGCGTGCCTCGTCATAGCCGCCCGGCTTGGCGGGCGGCGCATGGAGCGCATCGGTGCCGTAGAAGGCATCGTACAGACTACCCCAGCGCGCATTCGCCGCGTTCAGCAAAAAGCGCGCGTTGAGGATCGGCACCACCAGCTGCGGCCCGGCCATCGTGGCGATCTCGGGGTCGACGTTCTGCGTGCCGATCTGGAAGTCAGCGGGCTCGGGCACGAGGTAGCCGATGTCGGTCAGGAAGGCCTTGTAAGCGGCGGCATCGTGGGGCTTGCCCGCGCGCCCCGCATGCCACGCGTCGATCTGTGCCTGAAGCGCCTCGCGCTTTTCGAGCAGCGCGCTGTTCCTCGGCGCGAAGTTGGCGAGCAGCGCAGCAAAGCCTTGCCAGAAGGCGTCCGCATCCCGTCCCAAAGGTGCCAGAACTTCGCTTGTCAGAAAACTCGCGAGCCGGGAGTCGATGCTCAGACCGGCGCGGGTGGTCATGTCAGTCATGGGTGTCCTCGTGTGGTAAGCGTGGAAAGCCGAACCCGGGGAGGAGAGGACGGCTGGCCCTATGGCAAAGGGGAGAGCCGATTGCAACGGGTTGGACTGAAGCCCCCGCCCCGCTAGAGGGGGAGGATGGACGGGATGACGGGCACATTCGATACCGCCGCAATGCTGGCGCAGGTGCAGGCGTGGAGCGCGGTCAACACCGGCACCGCGAACCTTGCCGGCCTCGCAAGCCAAGCGGGAATGCTGGCCGAGGCTTTCGCCGCGCTCCCCGGCACGGTGGAGCTGGTCGATCCGGCTCCGGTGACCGCGATCGCCGCGGATGGCTCGGCCTTCGAAAAACCCCACGGCCAGCATCTGGTGGTGCGCGTGCGCCCGCAGGCGAACCGGCGCATCCTGCTCACCGGGCACATGGACACGGTGTTCCCCGAAGATCACCCCTTCCAGCGCCAGACCTGGCTGGATGGCGAGACTTTGAACGGCCCCGGCGTTGCCGACATGAAGGGCGGGATCGCCGTGATGCTCCACGCGCTGCTGGCTTTCGAGGCGAGCGACCATGCTTCCGGCCTCGGCTATGACGTGCTGATCAATTCGGACGAGGAGACCGGCTCGCTCGCCAGCAACGCGCTGATCGCCGAGCTGGCGGCGGGCAAGCTTGCCGCGCTCACCTACGAGCCCGCCGCCCTGCCCGATGGCACGCTGGCGCATGAACGGGGGGGCACGGGCAATTACTCGATCACCGTCACCGGCAAGAGCGCCCACGCGGGCCGCAACCCGCACGAGGGGCGCAACGCGATCGTCGCGGCGGCCGATCTGATCCTCAGGCTGAAGGCGCTGGAGACGGCGGAGATCACCATCAACCCCGCCAAGCTCGAAGGCGGCGCGGCGAACAATGTGGTGCCCGATCACGCCGTGCTGCGCTTCAACGTCCGCCCCAAGTCCACGCAAGCCGCAGAAGCCTTCGGCAGCGATCTCAACGCTTTGCTGCGCAGCATTGAAGCGACGCATCAAGTCGCCACACACCGCCACGGCGGCGTCACCCGCCCGCCCAAGAAAGTCGACGCGCGCGCCCAGCAATTGTTCGACCTCGTCCGCCAGTGCGGCGCCGAGCTTGGCCAGACCATCCGCTGGCAATCAACCGGCGGGGTATGCGATGGCAACAACATCGCTGCCACAGGCGTACCAGTGGTCGACACCATGGGAGTGCGCGGCGGCGCGATTCATTCGCCGGACGAATATCTGATCGTCCCCAGCCTTGCCGAGCGGGCGGCGCTTTCCGCCCGCGTCATCGAGCGTCTCGCAAAGGGTGCTTTGGATATGGGAGCCCTCACATGACCTTCCGCCTGCGGCCTGCGCGCCCTGCCGATCTCGAAGCACTCTACGAAATGGCCAAGCTCACCGGCGGGGGGTTCACCAACCTGCCCCCCGACCGCGCCGCGCTGAAGGGCAAGCTCGAACGCGCCGCCACCGCCTTCGCGCGCGAGGGCGACACGCTCGCCGACGAGCAATTCGTGCTGGTGCTCGAAAACGCCCGGACCGGCGCAGTGCGTGGCACCTGCCAGCTGATGACGCAGGTCGGCCAGCGCTGGCCGTTCTATTCCTACCGCCTCAACACGCTGACCCAGTATTCGCAGGAGCTCGACCGAACGGTGCGCGCCGAGCTGCTCAGCCTCGTCACCGATCTCGAAGGGTCGAGCGAGGTCGGCGGGCTGTTCCTTCACCCGGGCGAGCGCGCCGGGGGCTTCGGCCTGCTGCTCGCCCGCTCGCGCTATCTGTTCGTCGCGATGCACCGCAAGCGCTTTGCCGACCGCATCCTTGCGGAATTGCGCGGCATCATCGACGAGCGCGGCGGATCGCCCTTCTGGGACGGAGTCGCGGGGCGCTTCTTCGGGATGAGCTTCCAGGACGCGGACTATTTCAACGCGATCAACGGCAACCAGTTCATCGCCGACCTGATGCCCAAGCACCCGGTCTATATCGCGATGCTGAGCGAGGATGCGCGCTCGGTGATCGGCGTCCCCCACCCCACGGGCCGCGCGGCGATGCGGATGCTTGAGGAGGAAGGGTTCCGGGCCGAGGGCTATGTCGACATCTTCGACGGCGGGCCAACGATGACGGCGCGGACCGATCAGGTCACCAGCGTGACGAACGCGGTGAGCGCGACCATCACGGCATTGGACGCCAGCGAAGGCGAACGCGCGATCCTTGCCACCGGGCACCTCGGGTCGTTCCGCGCCTGTTTCGGCGCGCGGGTGCTGGACGGGGATGGCGGCATCGCAATCGATTCTGCCAGCGCCGATCTGCTCGACATATGCAAGGGCGACATGGTGTGGAGTGTGGCACGATGAACCTCACTGAAATCAATTTCGACGGGATCGTCGGCCCTTCGCATAATTATGCCGGGCTGAGCCTCGGCAATATCGCCAGCGCGAGCCATGCGGGCGATCCGTCCTACCCGCGCGCCGCCGCCTTGCAGGGGGTGGCGAAGATGCGCGGGAATCTCGCGCGCCTCGGTGTGCAGGGCTTCCTGCTGCCGCTGCCCCGCCCCAACACCGCCTTGCAGCAGGCGCTGGCATTGGACGGCACCGAGCCGCCGCAGCTGCGCGCCGCGCCGTGGTCGGCTTCGAGCATGTGGACCGCCAATGCCGCGACCGTCTCCCCCGCCCCCGACACCGCCGACGGGCGCTGCCATCTGACGCCCGCAAACCTCGTCACCATGCTCCACCGCGCGCATGAATGGCCCGACACGCAGGCCCAGCTCAGAATCGCTTTCGGCGACACGCGGCACTTCGCGATCCACGATGCGGTGCCGCCGACCTTCGGCGATGAGGGCGCGGCCAACCACATGCGGCTGTGCGAAAGCCACGATGCGCCGGGGGTGGAGGTGTTCGTCTATGGCCGCCCGGGCGGCCGCTTCCCCGCGCGCCAGCATGAACAGGCCAGCCGCCTCGTCGCCCGCGCTCACGGGCTCGATGCGAACCGGACGGTTTTCATCGAGCAGAACCCGAAGGCGATCGCGGCGGGCGCTTTCCACAATGACGTGGTGTCGGTCGCCAACGGCCGTGTCCTGTTCACCCATGCCGAGGCCTTCGCCGACCAGCAGGGCGCCTACGCAGCGATCCGCGCCGCCTTCCCCGCGCTCGAGGTGGTTGAGGTGCCGTCGTCTGCCGTCTCGCTTCAGGAGGCGATCCGCACCTATCTGTTCAACGCGCAGCTTCTCACGCTGCCCGATGGAAGCATGGCGTTGATCGTGCCCGAGGAATGCCGCGAGAGCGCAGCCGTGTGGGGCTGGGCCGAGACGATGCTGGCCGGGAATGGCCCGATCCGTCAGGTGATCCCGGTCGACGTGAAGCAATCCATGGCCAATGGCGGCGGCCCCGCCTGCCTGCGACTGCGCGTGGTGTGCGATCCCGCCACGGTCGACCCGCGCTTCCTGCTGGGCGAAGCCAAGGCCGATCTGCTCGAGCGCGTCATCGCCGCGCATTGGCCATCGCAGATCGACCCGTCCGATATCGGGACGCAGGCGCTGGCGGAAAGCGTGGTTGCCGCAAGGCTCGCCTTGCTGGGGGCGCTCGATCTGGCACAGCTTGGTTAACGCGTTTGCGCAGCCTGCCCCCTCAGGCGTAAGGTTACGACACTGTTAAAGCGACTCAGCACTCCGCCGGGTCGTGCTTGGGTCGAGGATGTCTATGCTGCGCAAGCTGGGACGGCTGTTCGTGATCAAGAACCGCTTCGAGGCGTTTCTGATCATCTACGCCCTCGCCCTCGGGTCGAGCGCGCGGGGCATGGTCTATCTCCAGGAATATCCCGGCTTCGGCGGCAAGCTGCTGTTTCTGGCGACCACCGGCGCGGTGTTCCTGGCGGGCGCGAAGATGCTCGACTGCCTGAAGCTGGAGCGCGAGGTGGCCGAATTGCGGGCGGCGCGCAGCGCGGTGCGCGATTAGACTCACACAAAGCCGCAAAGACACAAAGATGTCGCGCGATGACGATCTGGAAGCGCTTGTCTCACACGTCATCGACATCGGCTTCAAGCTGCATCAGCAGCTTGGCCCGGGCTTGCTGGAAGCCGCCTACGAGTTGATCCTGTTCGAAAAGCTGCGCCAGAGCGGGATTGAGGTCGCACGGCAGGTTCCGATCGATGTCCGTTACGATGGCATTCTCATCGAGAATGCCTTTAAGGTCGATCTCTTGATCGGAAACCGTCTGGTGGTTGAGCTGAAATCGGTCGAGCGGACAAATCCGGTTCATAGCAAGCAGGTGCTGACCTATCTCAGGCTCATGAACCTGCCGCTGGGCTTGCTGATGAACTTCGGGCAGGCCCTCTTCAAAGATGGCGTCAAGCGCATCACCAATGGATATGACGCAGGTGCGCGCGGCTAGGCGCTGCTACTTTGTGTCTTTGTGTCTTTGTGTGAAAAATCAGGTGGGGGTTTCTGTTGCTACGTACCCCCGGACGCCCGGTCTCCGATTCTGTTACCCGGTTCGGTCCGAACCGTGCTCGTAGCTTTGTAAATTCAGGCCGTTAAGCCGTCACATTACGCGGCGAGAGCAAGTGCTTCGTTGTCGTTGGCACTTATGGGTTTTGAGCCTTATGCGGGTTACTCAGCCCGGGCGAAAACTACGCTTTTCAACACACGTCGATCCTGGTTCGGCCCCGTCAGGACGTGCGGTGAACCGCAGATTCTGGTGGAGCCGCCGGGTACTGCCCCCGGGTCCGTTGCATCTATTGCACGCAGCAATTTATCGCCATATCCGGTCGAAACCGGCACCTCGCGATATAGCGCTGAAATCCTGAATGTGAAGTGTATCCGCCCCTCCCGCCTGCGGGAGGGGAGCGAGACTTGGCGGCTTGCCGCCTAGTCGCAGCGGGGTGGGCTTGCGAGCGGTCGCGTGGGCCCACCCCCGACCCCTCCCGCAAGCGGGAGGGGAGACAAGTGCTTCACTTCTTCAGCGCGTCGCGGATCTCGGCGAGCAGTTCCACCTCGGTCGGCCCGGCGGGCGCGGCCTCCGGCGGGGGCATCAGCTTGTTGGCCTGGCGCACGATCATGAAGATCACGAAGGCGAGGATCACGAAGTTGATGATCGCCGTGACAAAGCTGCCGAAGGCCAGCACATTGGCCCCCGCCTCGCGCGCCGCGGCAAGCGATGCACCGGCCGGAGCTTCGCCCGACAGGACGATGTACTTGCTCGAGAAATCCACCCCGCCGCCGGTCATCAAAGTGATCACCGGCATGATCACATCGTCGGTCAACGACTTGATGATGGTGCCGAAGGCAGCGCCGATGATCACACCGACCGCAAGGTCGAGCACATTGCCGCGCATGATGAACGTCTTGAATTCCGAAAGCATGATGGTCCCCTTTGTTCTTTCGCGTTTACCATGTTCTGGCACTCCGCGCCTTGGCTGCCAAGTCTTGCAGGCACCGCCGTCCACCGCTTGAACCGGCAAGGTGGTGTGCTATATCCGCAATACAGAAGCGACGGTCGGGAGTGCCCCCGCGTCATCAGGAGGGATTTGCGCCATGAAATTCACCACCATGCTGCGCGGCGCGCTCGCCGCCGTCGCCGCGCTCAGCCTTGCGGCCTGCGGGATCAACTCGGTGCCGACCAAGCAGGAAGCCGCCAAGGCGCAGTGGGGCAATGTCGAGAGCGCGCTGCAGAGCCGTTCGGACAAGATCCCCAACCTCGTCGCCGTGGTCCAGGCCGCCGCGATTTCGGAGAAGGACATCCTCCAGGGCGTGATCGACGCGCGCGCGCGGGCGACTGCGATCAACATCACCACCGATGACCTCTCGAACCCCGAGGAATTCAAGAAGTTCACCGATGCGCAGAACCAGCTGACGCAGGCGATGGGCCAGCTGCGCACCGTGGTCGAGAACTATCCCGAGATCACAAGCCAGAAGCGCTTCGAAGACCTGATGATCGCGATCGACGAGGCCAACAACCAGATCAACACCGAGCGCGTGCGCTACAACGACCTCGCGCGCGACTACAACACCGAGATCCGCACCTTCCCCTCGAGCATCGGGGCGAACGTGATTCACGGCGCCGAGGCGCTCCAGTATTTCGAGGCGGACGAGGCCGCCAAGGCCAACCCCAAGGTCGACATGAGCGCGATCACCGGCGGCGCGACCCCGGCGAAGTGACCACCGCCCTCGCCCCGCTGCGCCGGGCGTTGTGGCTGCTGGCGGGCCTTGTGTGGCTCGCCATCGGCACTGCGTCGCACGCGCAGGAC
>PNKW01000075.1 GCA_013822695.1 Erythrobacter sp.
GAACTCTCGTTCCTCAACGAACGGCGCATGGCGTTCAACAACCTTGCCTACCGCGTCAATCTCGAAGCGGTGAAGGGCGTGGTGACCACCATGGTCCAGACCGAACGCTACGGCACCCCGCTCGCCAGCGCGCTGCGCGTGCTCTCGGCCGAGTTCCGCAACGAGCGCATGATGCGCGCCGAGGAAAAGGCTGCGCGCCTGCCCGCGATCATGACCGTGCCGCTGATCGTGTTCATTCTCCCCACGCTGTTCGTGGTCATTCTCGGCCCCGCAGCCTGTTCGATCAGCGACAACCTGGTCAACTCGAACGTCGGCAAGTAACAACCCGGGACGGCCGGAGCGGGATCAATCCTGCTCCGGCCCTTCGGGTGCAGGGCCGGCGAGCTGCATCGCCCGCGCTCTGAGCCGCGCGAGCAGATCGCGCAAATCCGCCTCCTCTGCCACGCCCAAGCCTTCGAGCAGTTCACGCTCGGTCGCGCGCGCCAGCGGCATCACCTCGGCATGGATCGCGCGGCCCTCGGCGGTCAGCGCCAGCAGGTGCGAGCGGCCATCGCCCGGGTTGGGCACCCGCGCGATCAGGCCGCGCTCTTCCAGCACCCGCGCCGCGCGGTTGACCGCGACCTTGTCCATGACCGTTGCCGCCGTCAGCGCACGCTGGGTCAGCTCGCGCCCCGCTGCCTCGGCATCGCCCAGCACCGCCATCACCCGCCATTCGGGCATCTTGAGCTCGAACCGCTTGCGGTAACGTTCGGCGATCAGCCCGCTGACCGCGTTGGAAGTGACCGAAAGCTGGTAGGGCAGGAAGCCTGCAAGCTCGCTCCCCTCTTCACTCATAGGAACGATCGTCCCACCACGGGTAGAAATCGGGCATGTCGGCGCTGACCTTGCCGGGATACATCGCGCGGCGCTTCTCGAGGAAGCTGGCGATCCCCTCCTTGGCATCGGCGCCGCGGCTGAGGCGGTAGATCGCGCGGCTGTCAATCTTGTGGGCTTCCATCGGGTGATCGGCGCTCGCTAGCCGCCACATCATCGCCCGCGTCATCGCCACCGAGATCGCCGAGGTGTTGTCGGCGATCTCGCGCGCCAGGGCTTGCGCCGCATGGAGCAGATCCTCGGGCGCGTGGATGGAACGCACCAGACCGCCCGCCTTGGCCTCCTCAGCATCAAAGATGCGGCCGGTGTAGCACCACTCGAGCGCCTGCTGGATGCCCACGATGCGCGGCAGGAACCAGCTCGATGCGGCCTCGGGCACGATCCCGCGCCGCGCGAAGACAAAGCCGTAGCGCGCGGTCGCGCTGGCAAGGCGGATGTCCATGGCGAGCTGCATCGTCGCGCCCACGCCCACGGCAACCCCGTTGCAGGCCGAAATCAGCGGCTTTTTCGATTCGAACAGGCGCAGGGTCAGCAGCCCGCCGCCGTCGCGCACGCGCGGGTCGGACAGGGTCTCAACCGTATCCCCGCTCGAGAACACCTGCCCTCCCCCTTCGGGCGTCAGGTCGGCGCCCGCGCAGAAGGCGCGCTCGCCGCTGCCGGTGAAGATCACCGCGCGAACCGCGTCATCGGCGTCGATATCGTCCATCGCCGCCATGATCTCTTCGCCCATGGTGCGGGTATAGGCGTTCATCTTGTCGGGGCGGTTCAGGGTGATGGTGGCGATGCCATCGGCCTTGGTGACGATGATCTGGGCTGGCGTCGTCATCAATTTTCCTGTCCCTTGCAATGTGCGGTCAGAGGTGGCCGGATCGTGCAGGGGTGACTCTGCATAAACGCCGTCGCCTGCCGCTCCGCGATGTGACGGTTTAAGTCTGGCCCTGTGCAAGACGGCAATCATCGCACCGTGTCATCGCGTGCGACAGACGGCACCGCCACACCTGCAGAAACCCACCGCGTCGATGAGCGGTTCGGTGCGATCAATCTGGAGTCCGGAACCTAGGCGTAGTCCTCTTACTGTTACTCTTCCGCTGGATCGAGCAGAGTCCTTGCCGCGTTGATTGCCGCAGCTATCGTGGCGGCGTTGGGCAGTGCCGCAGCAGCGACAATCGCCGAGCCCAATTCGATCACGCGTGCGACCTTCGTCAGCAATTCGGTCGCGTCCTTGATCTTCTTGATCTGCTCCTGCGCCTCTTGCGAAGCTTCGGAAATAGCCCGTAGGTCAGCGGCATGCTCTTCGAGTGCAGATGCGATAGCCGCAGCACCCAGCTCGATATTGAGCGCATCGAGACTGCTCACCTGACGTTGTAATCGACTGCGCTGAAGCCTCCAGAGATTGGCTGCAGGGCCTTCGGCGGGTTGAGGCCCGAGTTTGAAATAGGCATCAGTGCATTGCTTAGCGCTTGTCGCGCAAAGGCCGGCAAGATCCCTCAGAATTGCTGCGGCGCTCATGATCCAACTCCCCTTAATCGAACGCGGCACGGACATTCGCGACGCTGGCCTTGAGCTCGTCACCCACTTCGTAAAGCCGCCGCGCAAGTTCCTTTCCGCTTAACTTTGCCTTGCCGGACTGAAGGTCAAGCATCGCCTGATCTGCCTTTTCGAGAGAGTTCTGATAAGCCGCGAGAGCCCTTTTCCGCTTCTCGATCAGTGCGTCGCGCTCGCAGAAGTCGCGAATGATCATGAACTCGAGGATCGGGCGATCCGACGCAAGCCGCTCGCTGCAGATGGTTCTGAGGTCCTGCTCGTTGTTGAGACCCGCCTGATCGATCTTCTGCCCGTAGAAGGTCAGAAGAGAGGAGCGCTCGGTAACGAGTTGATCCTCGAGGACTGTCCTGACATGTTCTTTAAGAAGCGAATTGATCACCACCCGGACCCGTTCGCCCTCGCCATCGATAAGCTGGCGAATGACCTGTTCGCGCTTGGCGCCCAGAAGCAGCTTGCTCAGCACCTTTGCCAGCCCCGTCACGGCCGCGACCTGCGTTTCGTCGACACCCTCGATGCCGCTTACTGCGCCGCTGATCGCCTCAAGGCCGGGATCAACTGTGAAATTGCTTTCGTTCGCCGCTGCACCAAGCGTGGCGAAGTAGATTCGCAGAACCTCGGTCGCAGCAGCGATCCCATCGGACGAAGCCTTTGAGGGCTCGCAATTCTTGATTTCGTCGTTGATCTGATAGCGCCGTTGGCAGCTTTGGTGGAGTTCATCACCCACCGACTTCCAAGAGGAAGAAGCGGATGTCAGCTCGGATGAAATATTGCGCACCGCTTCAAGGCTGGTGCAGCCCGAAAGTAATGCCGTCGATATGGCAAGTATGCATAGCTGTTTCATAGCGCCCCCTTTAGGAACAGTTTCGGGCACGCATCGCAACAATCATTGTAAGGAATCGTCAAGTTTCACGACACAAGGTGATTCATCGGTGCGAGGCTTGCGAGGCGCTAAAGTCCGGCTTGCCCTCCCCGTTCGGGCGGCTTGGCCGCCACCCCCGCAAGCGTGCGTCCCCGGCCGAACCGCAGATCACGCACGGTAAAGCCCATGTCGCAGATGGCGGGAGCTTTGCCGTTCTTGTCCGTCCAGCGGCGGGATGATGGCGCGATGCCCTGATGTGACTCCATCCGGACTCGCCTCAGGATCAGCGCGGGGCCATCCGGATCGCGCCGTCGAGGCGCACGTCCTCGCCGTTGAAATAGCCGGTCTCGATCATGGTCATGGCGAGCTTGGCATATTCCACCGGCATGCCGAGGCGCTTGGGGAACGGCACGCTCGCGGCCAGCGCATCGCGCACATTCTGCGGCGCAGCGGCGAGCAGCGGGGTGTCGAAGATGCCGGGCAGGATCGTGTTCACCCGGATGCCCTCATTCATCAGGTCGCGCGCGATCGGCAGGGTCATGCCGATCACCCCCGCCTTCGAGGCCGAGTAGGCCGCCTGGCCGATCTGGCCGTCCTCACCGGCGACCGACGCCGTGTTGACGATCGCCCCGCGCTCGCCGAATTCGTCGAGCGGGTCGAGCGTCAACATGCCCGCAGCCGACTTGGCGATGCAGCGGAAGGTGCCGATCAGGTTGACCTGGATCACGAAATCGAAGGCCGAGATGGGGAAGTGCTTGATCGAGCCGTCTTCCTTCGAGCGGCTGGCGGTCTTGATCGCGTTGCCGATCCCGGCGCAGTTCACAAGGATTCGCTCCTGCCCGTGGGCTTCGCGCGCCTTGGCGAAACCGGCGTCGACATCGGCATCGCTGGTCACGTTGACCAGGCAGAACACACCGCCCAGTTCAGCCGCGAGCGCTTCGCCCTTCTCGGCGTTCATGTCGAAGATCGCGACCTTCGCGCCCTTCGCGGCGAGCGCGCGCGCGGTGGCTGCGCCAAGGCCCGAGGCCCCGCCGGTGACGACCGCGGGGGTGTTGGCTGAAACTTCCATGATTTTTCCTCTCAGATGGTAAAGAGTTAGAGCGCCTCGATGATGGTGACGTTGGCGACACCGCCGCCTTCGCACATCGTTTGCAGGCCGTATTTCTTGCCGCGCGCGCGCAGGGCATGGACCAGGGTCGCCATCAGCTTGGTGCCGGATGCGCCAAGCGGGTGGCCGAGCGCGATCGCGCCGCCATTGACGTTGAGGCGCTCGGGGTCCGCGCCGGTGTGCTTCAGCCATGCGAGCGGCACCGAGGCGAAGGCTTCGTTGACCTCGAACAGGTCGATGTCATCAATGCTGAGCCCGGCGCGCTGCAAGGCGCGGTCGGTGGCGAACAGCGGCTCTTCGAGCATGATCACCGGATCGCCCGCGGTCACGGTGAGGTTGTGGATGCGCGCCAGCGGCGTGAGCCCGTGGGCTTTCAGCGCCGCTTCCGACACCACCAGCACCGCCGAGGAACCGTCGCAGATCTGGCTGGCCGAGGCCGCGGTGATCGCCCCGTCGGGCGAGAGCAGCTTGACGCCCGCGATGCCTTCGAGCGTCGCATCGAAGCGGATGCCTTCATCGATGGTGTGGAGCTGCGGGCCCTCAGGCGTCTCGATTTCAATTGCGACGATCTCGTCTGCAAAGGCCCCGCCCTGCGTGGCGGCAATCGCCTTCTGGTGGCTGGCGAAGGCGAAGCGGTCGAGATCCTCCTTGGTGAAGCCGTGCTTCCTGACGATCATCTCGGCGCCCATGAACTGGCTGAAGTTGATGCCGGGGAACTTCGCCTCGATCCCGTCGGCCTTGTGATAGAGGCCTTCCTTCATGTGCAGCGTGACGTTGGAGCCCATCGGCACACGGGTCATGCTTTCGACCCCGCTGGCGATGACCACATCCTGCGTGCCGCTCATCACCGCTTGCGCTGCAAACTGGATCGCCTGCTGGCTCGATCCGCACTGGCGGTCGATGGTGACCGCGGGGGTCGACTGCGGGAGCAGCTTCGACGCCAGCACGCCCATGCGCCCGACCTGCATCGCCTGCTCGCCCGCCTGGCTGACGCAGCCGGTCACCACATCATCGATCGCCTTGGGGTCGATCCCGGAGCGCTCGACGATCGCATCCAGCGACTTTGCCAGCAGATCGACCGGGTGCACCCCGGCCAGACGCCCGCCGCGGCGACCGCCCGCAGTGCGGACCGCTTCGACAATATATGCAGTGCTCATGCCCTCTCCTCCCATTTGCCTCTTCACCCGAAGGCAGGCGCAAGTCGTGCGATCGGTTTCGCTTCGCCACTCGCTTCTGGCCATCGCGCCTATTGAAAGCCCGAGGCCAAATCAAGCAACGAAAACGGCAGCCGGTCGCGTGGTCTCGGCACGGGAGGAAGGGCCACCGGCCCCGTCTGGTTGCGCATCGCCATGGCTGGCTCGCGTTCCGCGCTGCGCGCGTTCACGAAAGGACGAAAGCGCAAATGGGGAAGATAACGTAAGTTAAGACATTCGCCGCCACCTGTTGCGGCTTTGTTACATCGGACGCGCGACTTTGTCGGAACGGCGCCATGACCGGCACCCGCATTCAGCGCCCCGAGGCCGCGACTGCGACGCCGGTCATCGCCGTGACGCAGGAAAACATCACCCAGTCCGGGATCACCAACGTCACCGAACTGCTCTCGCAGGTCCCGGCACTGTTCAACTCAGAAGACAACTTCGATGCCGCGGGCTCGCAGGCGCGCACGGGCGCTGCCGGGGTCAACCTGCTCAACCTGCGTGGCCTTGGTGCCAACCGTACGCTGACGCTTGTCGACGGTCGCCGCCATGTGGCCGGCGTTGCCGGTGAAGCCGGCGTCGATACGAACACCATCCCGGTCGGCCTGATCCAGCGGGTCGACATCCTCACGGGCGGCGTTTCGTCGATCTACGGTGCCGACGGCGTTTCGGGCGTGGTCAACTTCATCATGCGGCGCGACTTCGAAGGGATCGACATCCGCGCACAGAGCGGCATTTCCGATTTCGGCGATGCGGACAGCCAGTTCATCTCGGCGACGGTCGGCACCAATTTCGCCGATGACCGCGCCAACATCGCGGTGTCGTACGAATTCCGCAAGGATGGCCGCGTCGGCTTCGGCGACCGCCCCTTCGGCCGCGACGATGCGGAGCGGCTCGTGCGCAATCCGGACGATATTCCTGACGATCCGAACGTCCCTGACCGGCTGTTCTTCCGCAATCTGGGCTTTTCCGACAGCTCGCCCGGCGGCGCGCTGGTGATTGACAGCAGCTTCTCGCCCCTCTTCAACGGCGATGGTCGGCCCTACGATCCGGGCATTTTCCTGCCGCAATCGGGCTTCCTTGCCATCGGCGGCGACAACACCCCGATCGCAAGCTACCAGGGCGACCTTCAGGCGGCGACCGAACACCATTCGTTCAACGCCTTCTTCAATTTCCAGGTTACGCCCGATCTGCGCTTCTTCGCCGAGGGCAAGTACGTGAAGAGCGACAACTTCACGATCTCCCAGCCGAGCTTCGATTTCTTCACCTTCATCTCGGAGGACAACCCCCTCATCCCCGCCAACGTGCGGGCAGCCGGGCTCGGGGAATTCGGCGGGTTGCTGTTCAACCGCGACAACTTCGACCTCGGCACGCGCAACGAGGTTTTCGAGCGTGATCTCTACCGCACCGTCATTGGTGTCGACGGCAATCTGTCCGAGCGCGTCAAGTTCGAAGCGAGCTATGTCTATGGCCGCAACGATACGACCTTCACCTCGGTGAACCAGCGCATCGAAGACCGCTATTTTGCGGCCCTCGACGTGGTCGACGTCGGTCAGTTCAGAACCGGGACTCCCAATGGCGTGTTCGACTGCCGCGTGAATGTCGATGGCGGTGCGATCGTGGATGCGGGCAACGGCAACTACGGCGAGGCCCCGCAGACCTTCTCGCCGGGCCAGTGCGTGCCGCTCAACCTGTTCGGTGAAGGCCGTGCCAGCCAGGCGGCGCTCGATTTCGTGCTGACCGACACCTCGAACCAGTATCGCATCGAGCAGCACGTCGCCAACGCCTTCATTTCGGGCGATTTCGGCAAGCTGTTCGAACTGCCCGGCGGTGCCATCAACTTCGCGTTCGGGGCTGAGTATCGTGAGGAATCGAGCGATTTCCGTCCCGATGCGATTTCGACCCAGGCCGAGACGTTCGACCCGAACTCCAGCGTGCTGGCCGATCTCGCGCTGCTCGCACGCGAAACCGGCAGCTTCGATGTCTGGGAAGTCTTCGGCGAGCTCAACGTTCCGCTCCTGTCTGACCGTCCGTTCTTCGAAACGCTCGAATTCACCGTCGCGGGCCGT
The DNA here is from genome assembly GCA_013822695.1 of Erythrobacter sp. Classification (GTDB taxonomy): domain Bacteria; phylum Pseudomonadota; class Alphaproteobacteria; order Sphingomonadales; family Sphingomonadaceae; genus Erythrobacter. The sequence goes on from PNKW01000075.1 coordinate 7,651, forward strand.
TACTCCGACTATTCGACCGTCGGCAGCACCGAAGCATGGTCGATCAACGGCCAGTGGGCACCGATCCGCGACATCCGCTTCCGTGGCGGCTACTCGGAAGCCGTGCGCGCGCCGAACATCACCGAATTGTTCGCTCCGCGCACGGGCACGTTCAACTTCCTGCAGGATCCGTGCAGCCCGGTGAACATCAGCGAGGGCACCTCGTTCCGCCGCCAGAACTGCGAGACGCTGATCACCAGCCTCGGGGCCGATTTCGCTACGTTCGACTTCGATAGCGACATCGCGTCGAGCGCCAGCCTTGAAGGGATCGTGTCGGGCAACCGCAACCTGACCGAGGAAAGCGCAACAACCTGGACCGCCGGCGTGATCTTGCAGCCCAGCTTTGTGAAGAACCTGCTGATCACCTTCGACTGGTACGACATCCGCCTCAGCAACGCCGTGCGCACGCCCAGCCTGTCGGAAACCGCCGAGTTCTGCGTCGACTCCGCCACGCTCGATAACGTTTTCTGCGACAGCATTACGCGCGCACCCGGCACGGCCTTCGTGACCAGCTACGTGCTTGCCCCGCAGAACGTCGCCTTCATCGAAACTGCGGGTGCCGATCTCACGATCAACTACCGCTTCGAACCGGGTGACGGCAAGCTGGGCGCGTTCAACCTCTCGGGCACCGTCAACTACATCAACCAGTTCTCCTTCCTGCCGGCCAATGGCGGGATCGTCGACGTCGAGAATGGCGAAGCCGGCTTCCCCGAATGGTCTGCGGTTGGCGATGTGACCTGGACCCTCGACAACTTCAGCCTCAACTACGGGGTGCAGTATATCGGTGAGACGCTGCGTTTCGAAATCGATGCGATCGCTGCCAATCCCGATCTCGCCCCGGCGGAGTTCCTGAACATTGGAGATCGCTTCATTCATGATGTGCGCGCGGAATTCCGCACGGACGGCGCGGATGCGAGCTTCTTTGTCGGGGTGAACAACTTCACCAACGAAGCGCCCGCACGCGGACTGTCGGATGCCCCGACCGGCTGGCTCGGCCGCTTCTTCTATGCCGGTTTCCGTGTGAGCACCGACAAGCTTGGCTTCTGAGGCCCACAAGCCAACGCACAAGGAAAGGGCGCCCGAGCGGGCGCCCTTTTTTGTGGCCAGTGCCGCGATTCTGCATGCAAGATGACGGGATGACAACTGCGGGTAACACAGGCGAGAACCCTGCATATTTTTGCGTGTGACAGGCCACCGTGGTGCTAAACGCTGCTACCAGCTTCAGGATGGGCAACCTCGGCATGAAGACGCTCTTCGAACTCAATCCGGCGCTCGATACGTCCGCGCATCGGGACCGCTTCACCCGGACCGGCCGCGTGCAAATCCGCGATGTGCTTACACTTGAAAGCGCGCGCGAGCTGCAGATGGTGCTCGCCCGGGGCACGCCATGGGGCGTTGCGGTCGGGGCGGGAACGGCCAAGCCTGAAAGCTTCAGCGCCGCCCGCACCCGCACGCCCGAAGGTCAACAAGCGCTGGCGCAGGCCTCGCGCGGCGCGGTGGAGCACTCCGCGCGCGGCGAATACGGCTTCCGTTTCGCGCATTACCCGATGCTTGAAGCGATCCGCGAGGGGTGGGATCCGGGCGGGCCCCATGAAGTGCTGCTGGAACACCTCAATGCGCCCGCCTTTCTCGACATGGTGCGGGCGGCAACCGGGATCGAGCAACTCTTGAAGGCCGACGGGCAAGCAACGCTGTTCGCTCCGGACCACTACCTTGGACGCCACAATGACAGCCACGTCGCCGAAGGTTGGGAAGTCGCCTATGTTCTCAGCCTTGCCCGCGATGACTGGCACCCCGACTGGGGCGGTTACCTGTTGTTCCTCGATGACGAAGGCGATGTGATCGAAGGGTTCCGCCCGCGCTTCAATGCCCTCAACCTGTTCCGCGTGCCGCAGTCGCACCTTGTCAGCTACGTTCCTCCCTTTGCACCGATGGGACGGCTGGCGGTGACGGGGTGGCTGAGAAGCCGGTGAGAATTGCGATATCATGGCACGCTCTCCCCAGGAAATAGCCCAGACCGCAACGCTCCTCGCCTCGCAAGGACGCGAGCGGGAGGCAGAGGCACTCTTCGAACGCGGCTTGGCTGAATTCCCGAACATTGCGCGGCTCGCCAACAGCGCCGGCAATTTTCATTTCAAGGCAGGGCGGCTGGAGCGCGCGCTCATGCTGTTCGAACGAGCGCTGGCGATTGATCCCGATCTTGTCGAGGCGGGGGTCAATGCAGCCATCACGCTGGCACGAATGGACCGTTTCGCGCAGGCCTCGGCGTTGCTTCGCCCGCTTGAAATCCGCGCAAGCGGGAATGCGGGCTATTGGCGGGTTCGCGCCGATGTTGAACGTCAGGCGCGTCTCTATGCTTCTGCCGACGCCAGCATGGCGCGCGCAGCGGCGCTTGACCCGCAAGGTCCGCAGACCGCCCGCAGCCGCGCGCGCCTTTCGCTGGAGCGCGGAAGCCCTCAAGTCCTGGAGCACATCGAAGCGGCGCTGAGGCTCAATCCCGGCGATCCCGCATTGCTGTACGATTACGCGCAGGCGCTCAGCGTTGCGGGACAGATGGTTGAGGCGCTGGAATGCACCGCAACGCTAGTCCGGCAAGTGCCGGGCTGGATCGAGGGTCTCAAGCTTCATGCAGAGCTGCGCTGGGCCGCTGGGGACCGTGATCGCTTTGCCGATCATTTCGAGCCGGTCACCGCGATGGCGGGGGCAGGCACGGCGGTCTGGATGGCATGGCACGAAACGCTGGCTGGTGTAGACCGCGCGGCAGAGAGCGCCGAGGTCCTTGCCCGCGCGCGGGGCCGATGGCCGCAGGACAGCGAGCTTGCGCTCGCCCATGCGGTCGCGCTCGGCGAGGCGGGACAGCCTGGCGAGGCTGAGGCGGTGTTCGAAAGCTTTGCCGGAATGAGCTCCCCCGACTGGGCAACAGCGCGCGGACGCAATCTTCTGCGGCTGGGGGACATCGCGCGCGCCGAAGCGCAGCTTGCGGACGCACGCGCCGCCCGGCCCGGAGACGTGTCCGCATGGGCACTCACCGATCTGTGCTGGCGGCTGTCGGATGACAATCGGCACGAATGGCTGCACGGCCAGCCCGGACTGGTGCGCCAGATTGCGCTGCGCCTGAGCGATGCCGAGCGCGACGCTACCATCGCCTTGCTTTCAGAGCTGCATCGCCATTCGGCCATGCCGATTGGGCAATCGGTCAAGACCGGCAGTCAAACCAAAGGTGCGCTGTTTGCCCGGGCTGAGCCCGAATTGGCGCGGCTCGAAGCTGCGCTCAACGAGGCCTTGGCCGAATATCGCGCAGGGCTGCCTCCATGCGACCCCAGCCACCCCCTGCTTGCGCGGCGGGACGATCCCTGGGCGATCGTCGGCAGTTGGTCGATCCTGCTCGACGGTGCGGGTCATCACGCGGCGCATATCCACCCGCGCGGGCTGCTGTCTTCGGCAAGCTACTGGCTGGTTCCCGAAGAGGTCGATGCGCCGGGCGAGGCCGGATGGCTCGAACTCGGCCGTCCGCCCCCGGGGATTGCCGAGGGACTTGGCAGCCTCCACACGGTCCGGCCCGTTGTCGGGACGCTGGTCGTCTTCCCGAGCACCCTGTTCCACGGCACGCGCCCGATCAGCCGCGGCCGGCGCATGACCGTCGCTTTCGACGTCACCGCCAGCGCCTGACGCGCAGACGACCGACGCACGACCGGCCGACGACCGCACAACGACTTTGCTACGAAAAAGGGCGGCGGATCGCGTGATCCGCCGCCCCTTTCAGTTGTCGTTTCTGATCAGGATCAGAAGCGGAAGCTCACACCCACGAAGAAATCGCGGCCGAGCACGTCGAAGAAGCTCGGCAGGGTGTTGGCCTGTTCCTGCGCAGTACCGAGGATCGGCGGCTGCTTGTCGAACAGGTTGTTCACACCGGCGTTGAGCACGAGCTGTTCGCTGACGTCGACGCTCAGCGCGAGATCGAAGTAGTTGAAAGCTTCGATGAACGGAGTCGGGAAGTTGCCCGGATCCTGCACATTCCGGTCATTGCCAACGAAGGTGTTGTTAATGCGGAAGTCCTGCGTGCCGCCTTCGTAACGCCAGCGCACCGAGAGCAGCGCCGGGCCCTTCTGGTAGCTGACGCGGACGTTGTGCCGGTATTCCGGGTTACCGAATGTCCCTTCGTTGATGTTGATGCGGGTCGGGAACAGCAGGTTCGGCGTACTGCGGAGCTTGTCGACCCAGGTCCCGAGGTAGAACAGCGACACGTCGCCGCCCAGCAGCGGGAACGAGTAATCGACCTGAATGTCGATGCCCGAGTTCTCGAGCCTACCGACGTTCGCGTCGCCGATCAGCGGGTTCAAGCCGCCAGCGGTCTGGCCCAATGCACCGCTGACGGGGTTACGGGTACCGAAGAACGGCTGGCAGATCTGGTTGTTCGGATCGCGGATGGTGTTGAAGCACGCGTCGATCGAGTTGGCGAAACCACCACCAAGCTGACCGATCGTACCATTGATCACGATATCGAAGTAGTCGACCGTGATGTTGAGGCGCGGCACGAACGTGGGCTGGATCACCACGCCGGCGGTCCAGGTGTCCGAGGTTTCCTGCAGCACGTTCGGGTTACCGCCGAAGTCGGCCTGGATCTGCGTTGCCGGCTGCACCGCGCGGGTGAAGACGTTCGCAGCAGGCACGCCCGACAGGATGCAGAAGGCCCGCAGTTCAGCCGTGCGCGAGTCTGCCGTACCACGGTCCGAACAGGGGTCGATTGCGCCGGGGAAGCCGGTGGCAAGGCCGCCGAAGAGGTTCTGCACGCTCGGCGCACGCACCGCACGCGCATAGGAACCGCGGAAGCGCAGACCTTCAATCGGAGCGAGATCGCCCCCGAAGTTATAGGTCCAGTTGCCGCCGACGGCCTCGAGCGAATAGTCCGAATAACGGAACGCGCCGGACAGTTCGAGACGGTGGATGATGTTGTCTTCGAGAACCGGCACACGCACTTCGCCGAAGACTTCGCGCACATCATAGTCACCGGCAGTCGGCGTACCTGCGTTGAAGCCGAGCACGTCGCCCGACGAGAGGAACTCGTCAGGGATGAATTCGGCGCGAACCTTGCGGTATTCCACGCCGAGCGCGAAGGCCACGTCCTCAGCACCGAGGCCGAGATTGAACAGTTCGCCGTTGATGTTGCCGACCGCGTTGATCAGCTCCGAGGTGGTGACGTTGGTTGCGTTGACCGAGATGTAATCAATCGCCGCCGGGTCGGCGAGGCCGAGACCGAAGGCATTGAGCGGAACGCAACCCGCAGCCCGCGCAGCGGCATCGACGCAGCGCAGCTGGGTGGTGCTGCCCGGCGCAAATTCGACCGTCAGCGCGTTGATGAAACGGCTGCGCGAGATGTTGCCGCTCTGAAGCACGGTGTTCGTGGTGCGCGCGTAGTTGTAATAGGCATCGAACCGCAGGCTGTCGGTGATGTCGCCGCGCACACCGCCGAGAACGCGGAAGGCGTCACGGTCGAAGTTCGAGACACGATCCGAAAGCTGGTTGAAGCGGAAGCTCACCTGAGTCTGGCGATACAGCGGGTTCCCGAGGGTCGCGCCCGGGGTGGTGCTGACCGGGTTGGTGTTGAGCACCGTGCGGGTCTGATCGTTGAAGAACGGGCTGTTGACGAACAGCGGCGCGGACACACCGGCCGGGGTCGGTGCCAGCTGGGTCGGGACTTCGTTACGCACGAAGCTGACTTCGCCATAGGCCTCGATACCGTCGGTGAACTCGTAACGGCCATAGGCGCCGCCGAGGTAACGTTCCTGCGCAAGCTGGAGGAAGTTGACCGGCGCGAAGTTGAAAAGATCGTCCGGATCGACGAACGGACGGCTGCCACCGCCGGTCGGATCGAAGATGAACGTGCCCCCCGGCGTACCAATCGTTGCGATCGGCGTGGTGGGCGACCCGCCCGGCAGATAGCCGAGCACACCATCAGCACGTACGCCGGTGCCACACAAGGTGGACACGCCACCAATGGTGGCGAAGACAGAGCCGCCCCCGGGCCCGGTGAAGCGAGTGCCGATGCCCTGTTCGTCTGCAGTGCCCGGCGCGAGACAGCCGTCAGCCGCCGCGCGCGACGAGAAATCGCGGGCGCCCTGGGTGATGGGATCGCGCTGCGCGTACGACGCGTAAAGCGTCACTGCGCCGCGGCCATCGTCAAACGCCGAACCGATCGCGGCATTGAACTGATACCGCGCACCATCGCCTTCGCCGGTCAGCGAATAGGTGCCGTTGAGCTCGAGACCTTCGACTTCGCGCAGGTTGAAGTTGATGACACCCGCGACCGCGTCGGTGCCGTAGACCGCGGATGCACCGCCGGTCAGCACTTCGACGTTGTTGAGCAGGAACTGCGGGATGGTGTTGCCGTCAACCAGCTGGTTGGTGTCCGCCAGCAGCCAGCGACGCCCGTTGACCAGCACCAGCGTGCGGGTCGCACCGAGGTTGCGCAGGTTGAAGGTAACGTTACCGTTGCCGGGGTTGTTCGAGAAGCCCGTAACGCCCGGAAGCACCTGCGGCAGGGTGTTGAGCACCTGCTCGACGTTGATCGCACCGGTCAGGCGGAATTCCTCGGACGACACAACAGCCACCGGGCTGGTCGATTCGAGGTCAGCGCGCTTGATGCGCGAACCGATGACGGTGATGGCGCTGGCTTCGGCCGTTTCTTCCGAGCCCGACACATCGGCGGTCTCGGTGTCCTGTGCATAGGCCGGGGCGGCAAACATGGCACCCGCCATGATGGTGCCAGCCAGCAGCGATGCCTTCTGGAAGCGTTGCATCTGATATAGTCCCCTTGAGGTCCGCGGGCGACGTGCGCGCGGCTACTGGGGCAACTAAAGCAACTTGCTTCCGCGCCGCAATCAGCGCGGTGCAGTTTAATTACACTTGGGTCCGCTGTGTTGCAGTTCGGCCACAGTTGCGCTTCACCCGGTGACGGTGCCGGACCGAACGTCATGGCGCACCACGTGCAGGTTGTTGGACTGCGATGGGTTCGCGGCTATGCGCACGTGGAGGGAGAAAGCTCATGATCAAGCCAGCATCCAAACTTCATTCTGTCCGGCGCCGCGTCGCCACGGGCCTTGCCGCCGTTGGCCTTGCGATCGGAGGCGGCCAAGCTGCCCTGGCGCAGTCGCCGCCCGAAGCTTCGACCGGCCCCCTTTCCGACCTGCGCGCCTGCCGCGCCCTTGCGAGCGAGAGCGAGCGCCTCGCGTGCTACGATGCCAAGGTCGACGCGTTGCTCGGAGCCGAAGCGGCAGGCGATGTCCGCGTCTTCGATCGCGAAGAAGCGCGCAAGACCCGCCGCCAGCTGTTCGGATTGCCGCTCCCAGACATCGCGATCCTCAAAGCCGATCCCAAGGATGAAGCGGAGGAACCGTCCGATCTGTTTGAGACGACCATCCTCAGCGCCCGCCGGGTGGACAGGGGATCGTGGCGATTGACCACGGCCGAGGGCGCCGTCTGGGAGATCAACAATCCGCCGCGCCGCCTGGCTCCCATCAAGGAAGGCGACAAGGTGGTCTTCAAACGCGCGACCCTCGGATATTACTTCGTCCGCATCAATGGCCAGCTCGGGGTCAAGGGCAGGCGCGTGTCCTGAGCGCCGGGCTGGCTTACCCGACCACCATGGTCAGCGCCCCGTCGCCCTCGTCGATCTTCAGGGTGCTGCCGTCGGGGAGCTTGCCCTCGAGCAGCATCTCGGCGAGCGGGTCCTGCAGATAGCGCTGCACCGCGCGCTTCAGGGGCCGCGCGCCGTAGACCGGGTCATAGCCCACCCGCCCGAGCCAGCGCAGCGCGGCATCGGTCAGGTCGATGGTGATCTTGCGGTCGGCGAGCAGCTTCTGGACGCGCCCCACCTGGATCTCGACGATCGGCGCCATGTGCTCCTGCGCGAGGCGGTGGAACAGGATGATCTCGTCCAGCCGGTTGAGGAATTCGGGCCGGAAATGCCCGCGCACCACGTCCATCACATCCTTCTCGACGCTCGCGACCTCCGCGCCGTCAGGGAGGTTGGCGAGATACTGGCTGCCGAGGTTGCTGGTCAGGATGATCAGCGTGTTGTCAAAGTCGAC
>PNKW01000076.1 GCA_013822695.1 Erythrobacter sp.
CGCGGGGACGCACAAGCGGCTTGAGGTCGACCAGCCGATCCTGACGAACGAGGACCTCGCCAAGATCCGCTCGGTGGAAGAGGCGCTCGACGGCGCGTTCCGCTGCGCGACGATCGACATCACGTGGGATGCCAGGAGCGGGGCCGAAGGCCTTGAAATGGCGTTGAAGGAAATGTGCTGGGCCGCGACCGAAGCGGTGCTGCAGGACCACAACATCCTTGTTCTGTCCGACCGCGGCCAGTCCGAAACCCGCGTGCCGATGCCTGCGCTGCTGGCGACGGCGGCGGTGCACCACCACCTCGTCCGGCAGGGCCTGCGCATGAATGCAGGGCTCGTGGTCGAGACCGGCGAGGCGCGCGAAGTGCATCACTTCTGCGTGCTGGCTGGTTACGGCGCGGAGGCGATCAACCCCTATCTCGCTTTCGAGACGCTCGAAGCCCTGCGCGCCAAGCGGCACCCCGATTTGCCCGCCTACAAGGTGCAGCAGAATTTCATCAAGGCGATCGGCAAGGGCATCCGCAAGGTCATGTCCAAGATGGGCATCTCGACCTACCAGTCCTATTGCGGCGCGCAGATTTTCGACGCGGTCGGCCTGTCGACCGCCTTCGTGGAGAAGTATTTCACCGGCACCGCCACCACCATCGAAGGCATCGGCCTTGCCGAGGTCGCCGAGGAGGCCTTGCGCCGCCACGGGCAGGCTTACGGCGACAACCCGCTCTATGACGGGATGCTCGATGTCGGCGGGATCTACCAGTATCGCCTGCGCGGCGAGGAGCACGCCTGGACCCCGCAGAACGTTGCGCAATTGCAGCACGCGGTGCGCGGCAATGATCCGAAGAACTACGAGGAATTCGCTAAGTCGATCAACGAGCAGTCCGAACGGTTACTGACGATCCGTGGCCTGCTCGAGTTCAAGAAGGCCGCCCAGCCGATCCCGCTCGACGAGGTGGAACCGGCGAGCGAGATCGTGAAGCGCTTCTCGACCGGTGCGATGAGCCTCGGCTCGATCAGCCACGAAGCGCATTCGACCATGGCGATCGCGATGAACCGCATCGGCGGGCGTTCGAACACGGGTGAGGGCGGGGAGGAGCCGTTCCGGTTCAAGCCGCTCGCCAACGGCGATTCGATGCGCAGCCGCATCAAGCAGGTTGCCTCGGGCCGCTTCGGCGTCACCACCGAATACCTCGTCAATTCCGACGATATCCAGATCAAGATGGCGCAGGGTGCCAAGCCCGGCGAGGGCGGGCAGCTGCCCGGCCACAAGATCGACAAGCGCATCGGCGCGGTGCGGCACTCGACCCCGGGCGTGGGCCTGATCTCGCCCCCGCCGCACCACGACATTTACTCCATCGAAGACCTCGCGCAGCTGATCCACGACTTGAAGAACGTGAACCCGGTCGCGCGTATCTCCGTGAAGCTGGTGTCCGAAGTCGGCGTCGGCACGGTCGCGGCAGGCGTTTCCAAGGCGCGCGCGGACCATGTCACCATCGCGGGCTATGACGGCGGGACGGGCGCTTCGCCGCTGACTTCGCTGACGCACGCAGGCTCGCCCTGGGAGATCGGCTTGGCCGAGACCCAGCAGACGCTGCTGCTCAACGACCTGCGCGAGCGGATCGCGGTGCAGGTCGATGGCGGCCTGCGCACCGGTCGCGATGTGGCAATTGGCGCGCTGCTGGGCGCGGACGAGTTCGGCTTTGCCACCGCCCCGCTGATCGCGGCCGGGTGCATCATGATGCGCAAGTGTCACCTCAACACCTGCCCCGTCGGCGTCGCCACGCAGGACCCGGTGCTGCGCGCGCGCTTCACCGGTCAGCCCGAGCACGTGGTCAACTACATGTTCTTCGTCGCCGAAGAACTGCGCGCAATCATGGCCGAGATGGGCATTCGCACCGTCGCCGAGATGGTCGGCCGGGTCGACCTGCTCGACACCCGCCGGATGGAGCGGCACTGGAAGGCGCGCGGGATCGATCTGGGCCGCATCCTGCATCAGGTGCCGCTCAAGGAAGGGGCCTCGCTGCGCCAGATCGGCGTGCAGGATCACGGGCTCGACGGCGCGCTCGACAACCGGCTGATCGCCGATTGCCGCACCGCCATCGACACCAAGGCGCCGGTGCAAATCGCGAGCGAAGTGCGCAACGTCAACCGCACGGTCGGCGCGATGCTCTCGGGCGAGATCGCCAAGGCGCATGGTCACGAGGGCCTGCCGACTGACAGCATCCGCATCAACCTGACCGGGGTTGCGGGCCAGAGCTTCGGCGCGTGGCTGGCCCACGGGGTGACGCTCGATCTGGTCGGCGATGCCAATGACTATGTCGGCAAGGGTCTCTCGGGCGGTCGCATCATCGTGCGCCAGCCTGCGGACGCGCCGCGCGCTTCGCAGGACAATATCATCGTAGGCAACACGGTGATGTATGGCGCGATCGCGGGCGAGGCCTATTTCAACGGCGTCGCGGGCGAGCGCTTTGCTGTCCGCAACTCGGGCGCCATCGCGGTGGTCGAAGGCACCGGGGATCACGGCTGCGAATACATGACCGGCGGCGTGGTTGTCGTGCTCGGCAAGACCGGACGCAACTTCGCGGCGGGCATGAGCGGCGGGGTCGCCTATGTCTATGATCCCGATGGTGCCTTCACGAACCTCGTGAACCACGCGCAGGTCGATCTTCTGCCGGTTTCGGCCGTGCAGGATGCCGAGGAAGGCGCGGGCCGCCCGTCTCAACGTCCGCGCAGTGTCAACGATTTCGGCATGGGTGACATGCTGCGCCACGATGCCGAGCGGCTGCGCATCCTCGTCGAGCGGCACCAGCTCCACACGGGCTCCAAGCTGGCGGGCGCGCTGCTCGCCGATTGGGACGCGGCACTGGGCAAGTTCGTCAAGGTGATGCCGCGCGACTATGCGGCGGCGCTCAGGAAGCTCGAAGCCGAGCGTCACGAAGCCGCCAGCGTCGCAGCCGAATAGATTTCAGGAACGAGATGTAAGTATGGGCAAGGAAACCGGATTTCTCGAGCTGGACCGCCGCGAGCGGGATTATCTCGATCCCAAGGAACGCCTGAAGAACTACCGCGAATTCGTCATCCAGCCGGATGATGCGACGCTGGCCGGGCAGGCCTCGCGCTGCATGAATTGCGGCATTCCCTACTGCCACAACGGCTGTCCGGTGAACAACATGATCCCGGACTGGAACCACCTCGTCTACGAGGCGGACTGGAAGCGCGCGCTCGCCAACCTCCATTCCACCAACAACTTCCCCGAATTTACAGGGCGCATCTGCCCCGCGCCCTGCGAAGCGGCGTGCACGCTCAACATCATCGACCAGCCGGTGACCATCAAGTCGATCGAATGCGCGATTGTCGACCGCGGGTGGAAGGAAGGCTGGATCACGCCGCAGGTGCCCGCGACCAAGACCGGCAAGTCGGTCGCGGTGGTCGGCTCGGGCCCCGCAGGGCTTGCCTGCGCCCAGCAATTGGCGCGCGCCGGGCATAGCGTCACCGTGTTCGAGAAGTCCGACCGCGTCGGCGGGCTGCTGCGCTACGGCATCCCCGACTTCAAGATGGAGAAGCACCTCATCAACCGCCGCTGCGTGCAGATGGAAGCGGAAGGCGTGACGTTCAAAACCTCCAAGGAAGTGGGCGTCGACATCTCCTTTGCTTCGCTGAAGGAGAATTTCGACGCGGTGGTGCTGGCGGGCGGGGCCGAGGATGCGCGCCAGCTCCAGATCCCGGGCGCGGAGATGCCCGACGTGCGCCTCGCGATGGAGTTCCTGACCCAGCAGAACAAGCGCGTCGCGGGCGATGACGAGCTGCGCGCGGCGCCGCGCGGCAGCCTAACCGCGACCGGCAAGCATGTGGTGGTGCTCGGCGGCGGGGATACCGGCTCCGACTGCGTGGGCACTTCGAACCGGCAGGGCGCCAAGAGCGTCACCCAGCTCGAAATCATGCCCAAGCCGCCCGAAAAGGAAGACAAGGCGCTGACCTGGCCCGACTGGCCGATGAAGCTGCGCACCTCGTCCTCGCACCAGGAAGGCGTCGCGCGCGACTGGGCGGTGCTCGCCAAGCGCGTGATCGGCGATGGCGAGAAGGTCACCGGGCTCGAATGCGTGCGCGTCGAGTGGGTCGACCGCCAGATGCAGGAAATCGCCGGCAGCGAATTCACCATCCCGGCCGATCTGATCCTGCTTGCGATGGGCTTCGTCGGCCCGCGCAAGGCTGGCTTGCTCGAACAGGCGGGCGTTACGCTCGATGCGCGCGGCAATGTCGCGGCGGACACGGTGGGCTATGCGACCAGCGAACCCAATGTCTTTGCCTGCGGCGACATGCGGCGCGGGCAGAGCCTCGTCGTCTGGGCGATCCGCGAGGGCCGTCAGGCCGCGCGCGCGGTTGACGAGGCGCTGATGGGGGTCTCCGCGCTCCCGCGCTGAGGCAGGCGCGCCTGACCCGGCACGCGCCCTACAAGCGGGCGAGGGGTCAGGAGGGCTTGAACTTGTGCTTGTGCCCGGGCTTCTTGCCCCATGCGGGCTTGCCCGGATTGGGCGAGCCTCCCGGTTTGGCGCTCGGCTTGGCGAACCCGCGCTGCGGCGGCTTGGCCTTGACGTAGGCATTGTCGTTTCCGCTGCGCGACGGGCGCAGCTGGCGGTTGCTGCGCGCGGCTTCGCGCGGGCCGGAGTCCGATCGTTCGATCAGCAGCGGCTGTTCCTCACCCTCGCTCTCCGCCGTGCGCGCGGCGGTGGCGGCATATTTGTCGGCAAGCGCGCGCGGGATCTGGAAATAGGTCTCGGCCTGCCCGATGCGGATTGCGCCGATCTCGCCGCGCGTCACATGCCCGCGGCGGCAGATCAGCGGCAGTAGCCAGCGCGGGTCGGCCCCGTCGCTGCGGCCGATCTCCATCCGGAACCACACGGTGTCCTCGAAGCCCGGGCGGTGGCGCTCCTTCTGCGCCTCGCGGGAGTTGGCGGTGATCTCCTCAGGCTCGGGCATCCGCGCGCGGTGGGCGTGGACGAGCATCGCGGCGATATCTTCGGGCGATCGTTCGGCGAGCAGGCGTTGGGCAAGCTCGCGGTCGGCCTCGTCGAATTCCGTCGGCGCGAGGAGCTTCTCGAGCAGGCGCTCGCGGTCGCGCGTCGCGATCATCTCGGGGCCCGGCACATCCTGCCACTCGGCAGCGATCTGCGCGCGGCCCAGCATCGCCTCGACCCGGCGGCGGGCGGAGAAGGGGACGATCAGCACCGCCACCCCCTTGCGGCCCGCGCGGCCCGTGCGGCCCGAGCGGTGCTGCAATGTCTCGGCATCGCGCGGCAGCTCGACATGGACGACGAGGCTCAGCGTCGGCAGATCGATCCCGCGCGCGGCAACGTCGGTCGCCACGCACACCCGCGCGCGGCCATCGCGCAACGCCTGGAGCGCCTGGTTGCGCTCGCCCTGCGAATGCTCGCCCGACAGCGCCACGACCGCAAAGCCGCGCTCCTGCAAGGTCGCATGGAGGTGGCGCACCTTTTCGCGCGTGGCGCAGAACAGGATCGCGGTCTCCGCCTCGTGGAAGCGCAGCAGGTTGACCACCGCGTTCTCGACCTCGGGCGGGGAGACGGTGACGGCCTGATAGGCAATGTCACCATGCCCGCGCCCGCCTTCGCTGATCGTTGCAATGCGCAGCGCGTTGGTCTGGTAGCGGCGGGCGAGCGCCTCGATCGGGCGCGGCATGGTGGCCGAGAACAGCAGCGTGCGGCGGGTGTCGGGCGTGCCGTCGAGGATCGCTTCCAGTTCCTCGCGAAAGCCCATGTCGAGCATCTCGTCGGCCTCATCGAGCACCGCGACAGCGAGGCCGGAGAGGTCGAGCGCCCCGCGCTCGAAGTGGTCGCGCAGCCGCCCGGGGGTGCCGACCACGATCGCCGGGCCGGAGTTCAGCACCTTGCGCTCGGCCGAGGGGTTCATGCCGCCCACACAGGTCGCGACCCGCGCGCCGGTGCGCTGGTAGAGCCATTCAAGCTCGCGGCTGACCTGCAAGGCGAGTTCACGGGTCGGGGTGATGACCAGCGCCAGCGGGGCCTGAAGATAGCCGATGCGGTCCGAGTCCCCGAGCAGTTCGGGCGCCATCGCAAGCCCGAAGGCGACCGTCTTGCCCGAGCCGGTCTGCGCCGAAACCACAAGGTCGCGGCCTGCCGCTTCGGGCTCGAGCACGGCGGCCTGCACGCTGGTAGCCTCGGCATAGCCGCGCTCTTCGAGGGCGGCGGCGATGGGGGCGGGGAGGGCTGGGAAGGTCATGGGGAGGGGACTTTTCTTGGAACGGCATGCGGTTTGCGCAGGGGCGCAAAATCGGGCGGATTGCCGAGGGGGAGGAGCCGCTGCGGCTCTTACCCCGCACGATCAAGCGCGCCCCATAGCGGCAAATGCGCCGCTTGGCCTGCCAAATCTGCTTGCCGCGCAAATGAATGGGTATGCGGCCGCGCCTTCGGCCCCGCGCAGACCTTGCCGCAGGGCGCTTCGGCGGGCAGGGTGGAGGGGTGAGCATCGCCCTCTACCTCCTCGCCGCGCTCGCCGAAATCGCCGGTTGCTTTGCCGTCTGGGGCTGGGCGAGGGCGGACAAGTCGCCGCTGTGGCTGGTGCCGGGGGTGCTGAGCCTCGCGCTCTTCGCCCTGCTGCTCACGCGCGTCGACAGCGCTTTTGCGGGCAGGGCCTATGCCGCCTATGGCGGGGTCTACATCGCCGCGAGCCTCGGCTGGCTGTGGGTGGTCGAAGGCGCACGGCCGGATCGCTGGGATGTGCTCGGCGGCACGGTGTGCCTTGCGGGCGCAGCGATCATCCTGTGGGGGCCGCGCGGGGGGTCAGGGGGGTGACTAACCACTTGACTCTTTGACGACGCCCGCGAAGTTCGGACTTATGTATATTGTTTACATCGACGACTCAAAGGACGGAAAAGTCGTATGCTTTTCTGCGTTGATGATTCCTGCGACAGATTGGCTTGCGTCATTAGACCACCTAGTCGATATGCGTCAGGCGATGAAGAAATCTGACGGAATCTACGTTCGCAAGGAACTTCATGTGACTGACTGGCTCGGCGGAAGGGGGCACGTGGCCCCATACGCGGTCAGCCGTACCGACAGGATGCGCCTTTTCGACTTTGCCCTGGGCGAAATTGCCAAGATACCAAACGTCGATATATTTAACGCGTCTGGTCAAGGTCGAGTTGAGGAGAGGCTTTTTGAGCGGCTCATTCAGCGAATCCAGAACACAATGAAGGTTAGGGACAGCCTAGCAATAATCATCTCCGACGAAGGAAAGAACTATGATCACCTCCTTCGTCAGATGCGTCGTGTCAACTTTATTCCTAGTGCATTCGGGCAATGGCAAAATGGCGCGTTTACGAAAAATCTGCCAGCGAAAAACCTTGTCGAGGATATAGTTTATAGGGATTCTGCCAAGAGCTACTTTATTCAAGCAGCAGATTTTTGCGCGTTCAGTTTGCTGAGGTTTGAGCATCCAACTGTTCGTGCCAAAGCGATGGGCTTTGACAAGTCGTTCAACATCCTAGGGCCGAGGCTGTTCACAAGGGCCTTCGCAAAAGATCCGAAGCGGCTCGGGATCATACGGCCCTAACAGGAGCGGGGCGCATTCCACCATTGGGTGGCGCAACCCCGCAGGCTGAAGTTGGTTCAAGCTCGTTGAGTTGTCAAGTTCGGCAGCCTCAATCAAACCCCACGAACCGCGCCGCTTCCTCGACGCTCTTGCGCAGGCTCACCACCGCATTCGCCGGGAAGTCGGGATCGGGCCAGCCGAGTGCGACTGCTTTCATGATCACCTGATCATCAGGGATGCCGGCGTGTTCGCGCACCACGGGGCTCTGCATGATGCCTTGCGAGTTGATCACGCAGCCCAGACCCTTGGACCATGCTGCGTTGACCAGCGCAGTCGTCACCGCGCCGCAATCGAAGGCGGTGTCGTCGCTGCCGGACAGTTCGCGGTCGTAGGTGACGATCACGCAGACCGGCGCATCGAACTGGCGGAAGCCGCGCAGCACCCAATCCTGCCGCGCGTCCTTGTCGTCGCGTTCGATCCCCATCGCGCCGAACAATTGCTTGGCAACCTCGACCTGCCGCTCGCGGTGGACGCCCGCAAAGGCCTCGCCGCGGCGGAATTCGCGGCTGTCGGGGACGCCGGCGAGGATGTTCTCGGTGTTGCCCTTGCGGATGCGGTCCAGCGGCGCGCCGGTGATGACGTGGAAGTGCCACGGCTGGGTGTTCATCGAGGTCGGCGAGCGCATCGCCATCGTCAGGATTTCCTCGATCAGCGCGCGCGGCACGGGCTTGTCGAGATAGCCCCGGATGCTGCGCCGCCCGAGCACCACCTCGGCGTAAGTCTGGTCAGGCGTGCCGCCCATGGTCGCTCTCTCCCGAATCTGATTTCGGGGAAGAGTGCTAGCGCAGGCTGAACGCCTATCAAAGGACGCTACGGCACGGCGAGGGACTCACGCCGCCTCGGCGAGCCCCAGTTCGAGCCGGTCCCAGATCTCGACCAGCGCCGCCGTCAGCTCTTCCATCATCGGTTCGGTGTGGTGCGGGCCGGGGGTGAAGCGCAGGCGCTCGGTGCCGCGGGGCACGGTGGGGAAGTTGATCGGCTGCACATAGACGCCGTATTCAGCGAGCAGGATGTCGCTGATCTTCTTGGCGCGCACCGGATCGCCGACCATCAGCGGGACGATGTGGGTGACCGAGTCCATCACCGGCAGGCCGGCCTCGGCAAACTTGAGCTTCAGCAGCGCCGCAGCACGCTGCTGGGCGTTACGCTCGACCGAGCTCTCCTTGAGGTGCCGCACCGAGGCGAGCACGCCCGCCACCAGCACCGGTGATAATGAGGTCGTGAAGATGAAGCCCGGCGCGTAGCTGCGAATGCAGTCGACCACCTTGGCGCTGGCGGCGATATAGCCCCCCATCACGCCAAACGCCTTGCCGAGTGTGCCTTCGATGATATCGATCCGGTGCGCCGCGCCGTCACGCTCCGAAATGCCGCCGCCGCGCGCGCCGTACATGCCGACCGCATGGACCTCGTCGATATAGGTCAGCGCATTGTACTTCTCGGCCAGGTCGCAGATCGCGTGGATCGGGGCGACATCGCCGTCCATCGAATAGACGCTCTCGAAGGCGATCAGCTTGGGCGTGTCGATGTCGACGCTGGCGAGCAGTTCTTCCAGATGGGCCACGTCATTGTGGCGGAACACCATCTTCTCGCAGCCCGAATTGCGGATGCCGGCGATCATGCTGGCGTGGTTCAGTTCGTCGGAGAAGATCACGCAGCCCGGCAGCAGCTTGGCCAGCGTCGAAAGCGTCGCGTCGTTCGAGACATAGCCCGAGGTAAACAGCAGCGCGGCATCCTTGCCGTGAAGATCGGCAAGCTCGCGCTCCAGCTCGACGTGGAGGTGCGTGTTGCCGCCGATATTGCGGGTGCCGCCGCTGCCTGCGCCGACATCGTGGAGCGCGGCTTCCATCGCGCCGATCACCTTGTCGTGCTGGCCCATGCACAGATAGTCGTTCGAGCACCACACGGTGATCGGCTTGGGGCCGTTGTGGCCGTGGAAACAGCGCGCATTGGGATAGGCGCCCTTGTTGCGCATGATATCGATGAAGACGCGGTAACGGCCTTCCTCGTGCAGCCGGTCGATCGCGGAATCGAAAATCTGGTCGTAGTTCACTCAGCTCTCGCTCATGTCGCGGCCACCGTGGCGGGGCGGACGCGGTTCCTGCCTTGCTTTTGTCCCGCCACAACGAGCCAGAAGGCGGAAAGTTTCGCCGGTATTTAAGGCGAGGTCCGGGCATTTTCCACCGCGATCTTTGCGAGTGTTTCGCAAGCCTTCTTGCGCGGATCAGAAGCCTTCGGCGCTCCCGAAGCCGCGTGCGGCGAGGGTCGCCTCAAGTCCATCTGCTCCGGCGAGCGGGCCGGTCACCACGAACCTGTTTGGGCTGCCGCCGCGAGCGAAGCTCTGCCCTTCGAGCAGATGGGCGATGCGCCGCGCGATGCCCGCCGCGCCGTCGATCTGCGCGACCTGCGGGCCAAAGGCGGCGGCGAGCTCATCGGAGAGCAGCGGGAAGTGGGTGCAGGCGAGCACCAGCGTGTCGATATCCTCGCCGCCGGGCATGGCCGCCAGCCGGTCATGCACGTCAGCGATCAGCGCCGGATCGACAGCACGCCCGCGCAGCTTGGCCTCGGCGGCCTGCACCAGTCCCGGCGCGGCGACCCGCAGCAGGCGCTTGCCGCCCGCAAACTGCGCCTCGAGATCGTCGACATAGCGTTGGCGGATCGTCGCCTCGGTGCCGACGAGCCCGATCGTGCCGGTCTGCGTCAGCGCTGCGGCAGGCTTGATCGCGGGGACGGTGCCGACCACCGGGATCTCCAGCACATCGCGCACCATGCCGAGCGCAATCGTGCTCGCGGTGTTGCAGGCGATGCAGGCGAGCCGCGGCTGCCAGCGTTCCGCCATCCGCCCGAGCAACCCCGCCACCCGCGCGGCGATCTGCGCCTCGGTCTTGGTGCCATAGGGAAGCCCTGCAAGGTCTGCGGCGTAGATCACCGGAGCATCGGGCAGCACCTTGCGCAGCGCGTCGTAGACGGTGAGCCCGCCGACGCCGGAATCGAACAGCAGGATCGGGGCAGCAGGGTCGGCCATGGCAGGCGAGGCGATGGCCGAGCCGCCGCCCGAGGTCAACTCTGCGGCGCGGGGAGCACCTTGACGATGGTCTTCACCTCGATCCCCATTTCCGCCCAGCGCGCCTTGCTCCAGCCGGTGAATTCGGCGAGCGAAATCCGGTCATCCCCGTCGGTGTCGGCGGTTGCATAGAACTCGGCGATCTGGTCGGGAGCGGCACCACCGCCGATGGCCGCCGCGCCGTCGACCGGTTCAGGTCCGGTGTCGTCAATGAATGCGATTTCGACAATCGGGGACTCGGGGCTTTCAAGAAAGCCGCTCTGGTTGGTGTCGTGGTGCGCGAACAGCTTGCCGAGATCGCTGTCGATTTCGATCTCGATGGGGGCGGCAGCGGCGGAGGCAGCCGCCGCAGCGGCGGCGACGGCGCGCTCGTCATCCGGGGCAAGCGGGCTGGCGGGGGCGAGTGCAAGAGCAAGAATGAGTGAAAGCGACATGGCGATACCTCCAAGGACAAAGGGACGGTATCGCCGGGATGGGAGCAGGGAGGGGCTGGCGGAAACGGCCGGCGGAGCGGTTACGGTCTGGCCATACCCTTCTACCGCCGCCAGCATCCGTGCCGCCTCCAGCGAGGTTGCCGCGCCCAGCTTGGTCCGCGCCATCTTCAGCCGCTTTTCCACCGCGTGATGCGTGATGCCGAGATCGAGCGCGATCTCCTTGGCGGACTTGTGCGCGAGCCACGCGCGCAGCACTTCCTTCTCGCGCGCAGTCAGGCGGCTGATGGTTTCGCTGGCGGTCATGGCGGCCAGACTAGCGACATGCAAAGACAGGCGAAAGTATGGTCGGACCGTACCCGCACGAAGGCCATGCCGGCGGCCGACACATAGGCTTCGACGAATCGGACAGGGGCGCTATGACGGCCCGATGGAACCTGTTTTCGCTGCCCTGCTGGGCTTTGCCTTGGGCTCGATCCCATTCGGCCTGATCCTCACCCGTGCAGCAGGGTTGGGAGATGTGCGCAAGATCGGCAGCGGGAGCATCGGCGCGACCAATGTGCTGCGCACCGGCAACAAGGGGCTGGCGGCGGCGACCGTGCTGCTCGATGCGGCGAAGGCGGTGATCCCGGTGCTGGTGGCAAAAGCGGTCTGGCCCGGAGCCGAGGGCATCGCCGCGGTCGCGGCGGTGGCGGGGCATTGCTTCACCCCCTGGCTCGCCTTCAAGGGCGGCAAGGGCTTTGCAAGCGCGGCCGGAGCGCTGGGTGCGCTGGCCTGGCCCGCAATGCTCGCCTGCGCCGCGATCTGGGCGCTGACGCTGTTCCTGAGCCGGATTTCCTCGGTCTCCTCGCTCGTGAGCGTGGTGGCGGCGCCGTTTGTGGCGTGGGGCCTCGGCTATCCGCAGGTCATCGCGCCGCTGATCGCGATCGCCGCGATCGTGATCGTCCAGCACCGCGCCAATATCGGCCGGCTGATGCGGGGGGAGGAGCCGAAGGTCGGCTCCTCGGGCAAGACATGATGCGGGGACGCATCTGATGGAGAGCACGGGGTCGCAGCCAACGCTCTCAGAGTCGCAATTGACTCAGGCAGAAGCCTTCGCGCGCATCCGCCTGCTGCGCTCGCCCAATATCGGGCCGATTTCCTACCGCCAGCTGATCGCGCGCTTCGGCACCGCGAGGGCGGCGCTCGATGCCTTGCCCGATCTCGGAAAGCGGGGGCGGGGAGTCTACCACCCGGCCTCGGCCCAGAGCATCGAGCGCGAGGTGGTCGCGGTGCGGCAGGCAGGCGCGCGTTATCTGTTCCATGACCAGCCCGATTATCCCGCGCTGCTGGCCGAACTCGACAATGCCCCGCCGATTGTCACCTGCCGAGGGCGGTTGGCGCTCGCCTCCGCGCCCTGCGTCGCGCTGGTCGGCGCGCGCAATGCCAGCGCGGCGGCGGTCAAGCTGGCGCGCGATTTCGGTGCGGCGCTGGCCGAGGCGGGGTTCACCGTGGTCTCCGGCCTTGCGCGGGGCATCGACGGCGCGGCGCACGAAGGCGCGTTCCCGCACACCATCGGCGTGATCGCGAGCGGGATCGACATTGCCTACCCGCCGCAGCACGAAGCCTTGCAGGAGCGTATCGCGCAAGAGGCGCTGCTGATTGCCGAACAGCCCCCCGGAACCGAACCGCGCGGGCGGCATTTCCCCCGCCGCAACCGGATCATCGCCGGGCTTGCGCTTGGCACGCTGGTGATCGAGGCCGCGCCGCAATCGGGCAGCCTCATCACCGCACGGCTGGCGGGCGAGGCGGGGCGCGAGGTGATGGCGATCCCCGGCTCTCCGCTCGATGCGCGCGCTTTGGGGTGCAACCAGCTGATCCGCGAGGGCGCGGTGCTGGTGCAGACGCCGGACGAGGTGGTCGAACTGCTAGAGAGCTTCACCGGCGCGCCGCGCTCGCGCTTCCACGTCGCCGACAGCCCTTCGGACTTCGACTACAGCGAACTCGCCAAGCTCGACTGGGGCGAGGCGCGCGCCGATTTCAGCCACGACATCGCCCACCTGCTGACCAACGCTCCGGTGGAGATCGACGAACTCATCCGCCAGACGCAGGCCACCCCTGCCGAGGTGCATATGGCACTGCTCGAACTGGAACTGGCGGGAGAACTGGTGCGCGAGGCGGACGGGACCGTCAGGCGCGCCTAGGGTTTGGCGACAATCACCCCGCAGGCCTGACGCCCGCCGCTCGAGGCCATGGTCTTGTAGTCGTCGGTCGCGGCGTGGATCATGATCGAGGCGCCGTCCTCGTCGCTCAAGCTGTAGGGCAGGGCCTCGCTCGCCGGGCCTGCGATGGTGAGATCGGGGACGAAGAATTCGGCCATCGCGGTGCCATCGGCAGCCACATCGAGATTGGGCAGATCGCCCGCGTGATAGCCGCCGGGCGCGTGGAAGCCGTGCTCGGTGGAGCCGGGGTTGAAGTGGCCGCCCGCTGCCATGAAGTCGGGCGCGCAGGCCCCGACCGCGTGGATGTGCAGCCCATGCTTGCCGGCCGGAAGCCCCTTGACGGCGACCGTGACCACCACGCCGTGCCCGGTCTGGGTGAAGCTGATCGTGCCCACATCCGTGCCGTCGGCGAGCTTCATCGCGGCGACCGTCGCGGCTTCGACCTTGCCTTCGTGATGATCCGCCAGCAGCGGCGAGGCGGCCGCCGCCATAGCGAGGGCGGCGAGGGCGGGGCGGGGCAGCAGTTTCATGTTCGGGTCTCCATTGTCCTGACGCGTCCGATCCGGGCCGCATGTCCGGTCCGCATAGGGCCGCTCGGTGACGCAGGGGCACATCATCACCTGACCTCGGGCGGCGGCGCACTTGCTTCGATCAGTGTTCTGCGCCACCGGCAGGTGCGATGCAATCGCGTTATCGGGCGGCTTGACGGCACGCTCCGGGCCGCCCCACCATCGCGCGTACGTACACGTAAGGGATTTCCAAAGCTCACCATCATGCAGCTTGTCATCGTAGAATCGCCGGCCAAGGCCAAGACCATCGAGAAATATCTGGGCAAGGACTTCAAGGTCCTCGCCTCCTACGGCCATGTCCGCGATCTGCCGCCCAAGGATGGCAGCGTGAACCCGGACGAGGACTTTGCGATGGAGTGGGAACTCTACCGCGACAAGCAGAGCCGCTTCAAGGAAATCGCCGACGCGGCCAAGGGCGCGACCCGCCTCGTGCTGGCGACCGACCCCGACCGCGAGGGCGAGGCGATCAGCTGGCACGTGCAGGAGCTGCTGGCGAAGCGCAAGGCGCTGCCCAAGCAGGTCGACCGGGTGACCTTCAACGCGATCACCAAGCAGGCCGTGACCGAGGCGATGACGCGCCCGCGCGAGCTCGATCAGCCGCTGATCGACGCTTACCTCGCCCGCCGCGCGCTGGACTATCTGTTCGGCTTCACGCTGTCCCCGGTGCTGTGGCGCAAGCTCCCCGGTGCCAAGAGCGCGGGCCGTGTGCAATCGGTGGCGCTGCGCCTCATCGTCGAGCGCGAGCGCGAGATCGAGGCCTTCCGGGCGGAGGAATACTGGAGCGTGCTCGCCAAGATGCAGCACGACGGAACCGAGTTCGACGCGCGGCTGGTCAAGTTCAAGGGCGTGAAGCTCGATCGCCTGAGCCTCGGCAATGCCGGGATCGCGATGGAGGCCAAGGCGGCGGTTGAAGCCGGGCGCTTCACGGTCGAGGGCGTCGAGACCAAGCCGGTCAAGCGCAACCCCGCGCCGCCCTTCACCACCTCGACCTTGCAGCAGGAAGCCGCGCGCAAGCTCGGCTTCTCGGCGCAGCACACGATGCGCCTCGCGCAGAGCCTCTACGAGGCCGGCGCGATCACCTATATGCGTACCGATGGCGTGCAGATGGACATGAGCGCCATTATGGCCGCGCGCGATGCCATCGCAGCGCGCTTCAGCGAGGACTATCGTCCCGAGAAGCCGCGCATGTACAGCACCAAGGCCAAGAACGCGCAGGAAGCGCACGAGGCGATCCGCCCCACCGATTTCACCCGCGAACGTGCGGGCGCCGGCGATGAGGGCAAGCTCTATGATCTCATCTTCAAGCGCGCGATGGCGAGCCAGATGGCGACCGCGCTGCTCGAACGCACCACTGTCACCCTGCGTGACGCCACGGGCCAGCACGAACTGCGCGCCACCGGGCAGGTGATCCGCTTCCCGGGCTTCCTCGCGGTCTATCAGGAGGGCCTCGATGACAGCGAGGACGAGGATAGCGGTCTGCTGCCGCAGATGAAGGCGGGCGACATGCCTGCCAAGCGCGCCGTGGAGGCGACCCAGCACTTCACCCAGCCGCCGCCGCGCTTCTCCGAAGCCAGCCTTGTGAAGCGTCTGGAAGAGCTCGGCATCGGCCGCCCATCGACCTATGCCTCGACCATCCAGACCCTGCGCGACCGCGCCTATGTGCGCATGGAGAAGAACCGCTTCTTCGCCGAGGAATCGGGCCGCTTGCTGACCGCCTTCCTCGAACGCTTCTTCCCCACCTATGTCGCCTATGATTTCACCGCCGGGATGGAGGACGAGCTCGACGTCGTTTCCGACGGGCGCGAGGAATACAAGGTGCTGCTCGCCCGCTTCTGGCGCGACTT
>PNKW01000077.1 GCA_013822695.1 Erythrobacter sp.
CCGAGCCCATGGCGAAGTAGGCCGCGCCATGCCGCTCTCGCTGCTCCCCGAAGAGATCGCCGAACTCGCCGCGCGGGTGGTCGCGGAAAACGCCGCTGCGGGACGCACAGTCGCCACCGCCGAAAGCTGCACGGGCGGTCTGGTGGCGGGCGCGATCACCGAGATCGCGGGGTCCTCGGCAGTGCTCGACCGCGGCTTCGTGACCTATTCGAATGCCGCCAAGATGGAGATGCTCGGGGTAAAGAGCGACATCATCGAGGCCTTCGGCGCGGTCTCGATCGCCTGCGCATGGGCGATGGCGAAGGGCGCGCTCGACCGCTCGAAGGCCGACGTGGCGGTCGCGATCAGCGGTGTGGCGGGGCCAGGTGGGGGGACGCCCCAGAAGCCGGTCGGCACCGTGGTCTTCGCCCGCGTGGTGCGCGGCGCGACGGGAGAGCCCGAAGGCGAACTCAGGTTCTTCGACGGCGGCGATGGCCCCGGCGGGCGCGCCGAGATCCGCCGTCAGGCGACGCTCTGCGCGCTCGAGCTGCTGTTGCCGTAGAGCGCCGCTGCGCGGGTCTCGAAGGCCTCGACCATCTTGCGGAAAGCCTTGTCGAAATACTGGCCTGCGATCTTCTCGAACAGGCGGTTCTTGAAGGTGAAATCGACGAGGAAATCGATTTCGCAGGTGGACGCGTCCACCTCGCGGAAGGTCCAGACATTGTCGAGATCGGACAGCGGCCCGTCGACATAATGGACGTCAATCTCCCGCGGCCGTTTCTTGGAGACGCGGCTGGTGAAGCTCTCGCGGATCGCCTTGAAGCCTACCACCATGTCCGCGACCATCTCGGTCTCGCTGTTCGAGCGCACGCGGGTGGCGATCACCCAGGGCAGGAACTCGGCATAGCGGCCCACGTCCGCGACCAGATCGAACATCTGCTCGGCGCTGTACGGCAGGCGGCGGGTTTCGCGGATGCCGGGCACGGCCTTACGCCTTGGCCCCCGAACGCGCCGCATCGCGGGCGAGCTTCTCTTCACGCGCAGCGCGCATCTTGGCGAAGTCATCGCCGGCATGATAGCTCGACCGGGTCAGCGGCGAGGAAGCGACTTGCAGAAAGCCCTTGGCCCGCGCGATCGCGCCATAGGCGGCAAAGGCCTTGGGGGTGACGAACTCCTCGACAGCGGCGTGCTTGGGCGTGGGCTGGAGATATTGGCCCATGGTGATGAAATCGACCTCGGCGCTGCGCATGTCGTCCATCACCTGGTGCACTTCCAGGCGCTGCTCGCCCAGCCCCAGCATGATCCCGGACTTGGTGAAGATCAGCGGATTGTGCGCCTTGACCTCCTCGAGCAGCCGCAGCGAGGCATAGTAGCGCGCGCCGGGGCGGATGGTGGGATAGAGCCGCGGGACGGTCTCGAGATTGTGGTTGTAGACGTCCGGCCCCGCCGCGCAGATCATCTCCACCGCGCGGCGCATCTTGCCGCGGAAATCGGGGGTGAGGATCTCGATCGTGGTGTTCGGCGTGTTGCGGCGCAGCTCCTCGATCACCTTGACGAATTGCGATGCGCCGCCGTCCGGCAGATCGTCGCGGTCGACGCTGGTGATGACGATATGTTCGAGGCCCATCTTGGCCGCGGCGATGGCGGTGTTCTCGGGCTCGAACGGATCGACCGCCTTGGGCATCCCGGTCTTGACGTTGCAGAAGGCGCAGGCCCGCGTGCAGACATCGCCGAGGATCATCACCGTGGCGTGCTTCTTGGTCCAGCACTCGCCGATGTTCGGGCAGGCCGCTTCCTCGCACACGGTGTGCAGGTTCAATTCGCGCATCAACTTGCGCGTCTCGTTGTAGCCCTCGCTCACCGGTGCGCGCACGCGGATCCAGTCGGGCTTGCGCTGGCGGGCGGGCCGCTCTGCGGGAGGCGTCGGCTGCGGCGGGCTGGACAGGTCGTTCATCCCCGCCATTTAGGCGCGTGCGCCGCGTCCCGCAAGCCGAGCGGCCCCTGCCATTCTTGCGAAGAATGCGGCGGCGCTGCATAGCGGCGCAATGTCCGAAACAAGCCTCAAGAATATCGCGCTGCTGATCGATGCAGACAACACCCGGCCCGACGCGATCGACCCGGTGCTGACCGTCATGGCCGAGCTTGGCCAGGTCAACATCCGCCGCGCCTATGGCAACTTTGCCAAGGACAACCTTGCCAAGTGGGACCGGATCACCAACAAGTTCGGCATCCGCCCGCAGCAGCAGTTCGACATCTCCAAGGGCAAGAACGCGACCGACATGGCGATGACGATCGACGCCATCGACCTGCTCTACCAGGGCAAGGTCGACGGCTTCGGGATCATGACCTCGGACAGTGACTTCACCCCGCTCGTCACGCGTCTGAGGCAGGACGGCATCCTCGTCTACGGCTTCGGCGAGAAGAAGACGCCCGAGGCGTTCCAGGCGGTCTGCACGCGGTTTCTCTATATCGACGAACTGATCGCCAGCACCCGCGACGAGGCCCCTGCCCCCAAGCCAGACAGCAAGCTCGCGGTCGACGATCTGCAGGAACTGATCCTCGCCGCCTACCGCGAGGCCAAGCGCGATGATGAGGGCTATGCGCTGCTCCAGCAGGTCGGACAGATCGCGGGCAACCGGTCGAGCTTCGATGTGCGCAACTACGGCTTCAAGCGCCTGTCGGACCTGTTCGCCTCGCTCGACAACTTCAAGGTCGAACGGCGCGACAACCAGCTTTACGTGAAGCGCCTGCGGTAGCGCCAAATGGAAAGAGCGCCGGAGCGGTAGCCCGCCCGGCGCTCTTGCCGCTGTTCAGAGCCGGTCGCGGCGGTCAGCTGCCGGTCGCGGCAGCCATCGCCGGCTTCGACTGCTGTGCAGCATAGGCGCTCCACAGCCGCGCAATCGGCGCACGCAGCCCCGACACCTGCTTGAATGTCGCAATCGCCGCGTCGAGATTACCGGCACCGATCTGCGCGATACCCAGGCGGGTCAGCGACGTATCGCGGTCGGCATCGGCCAATGTCAGGCTCTTCTCGTAGAAGGCGGCCGCCTTGGCATAGTCGCCATAGCTGAGGAAGGTGTCGCCCGCAGCCATCACCGTGCGCAGCTTCGCGGTGGCCGCACTGGCATCGCGTTCGAGCGAGGTAAGCGCGGCCTTGTCCGCAGCGACTAGGCCGGTCGCGGACTTGTACTGCTCCTCGACCCAGCTGTCGCTGCCCTTGGGGATCACGCCGGAAGCATAGGCGTCATTGATGATCGACACGACTTCCTGCGGCAGGCGGCGCGGATCGGCGGATTCGACGTAAAAGATGTAGTCGTTCTTTTCCTTGAGCGTACCGACCTTCTTGCCGAGCCGCAGCAGATCGAGCAGCACCGGGCCGTCGAAATCGTTGAGGTTGCGCGTCAGGTTGACCGCATCGCGCCAGTTTTCCTGGCTCGGATAGTCGGCGACCCACATTTCCACGAATTCATAGACCTGCGGCACGATCTCGTTCGTGTAGGCGACCGAGACCCCGCGGCGGTAGAGCTTCGCATCGACCGTCTCGCCCGCAGCCTTCTTCGCCGCAATGACATCGGAGAGGTACTTCAGGCCTTCCTCGTTGCGTTCCTCGGCGAAGTAGAGCTCCGCGAGGTTCATCTGCAATTCGGTCTTGCCCAGATTGGGTGCGGTGTAATTGAGGTCGATCGCCTTCTGGAGATAGCTGCGCGCCTTGTCGTACTGCTTCAATTCGTTGGCGATCTGGAAGGCGATGACGCTGTAGCGCCCGTTGTCTTCCGGTTTGGCCCTGCCGCTGGCCAGCATGGTTTCGGCACCCTGGAGCTGAAGCGCATAGTCCTTGCCTGCAATCCCGGCGTTGAACAGCATGCCGCCGAGCGCGAGCTTGTCGTCCGGCGTGGTGGCCAGCGGAATGAGCGCGTCGATCTCGGCATTCAGCGCCGCAACGTCGACGCCGGGCACCTTGAGCTTGGCGTCGAGCGGCTGGTAAGCCTTGACGAAGGCGGGGGTGTAGACGGGCTTGCCAGCCTCGGCCTCCTCCTCGCCCTTCTTCTTTTTCTTCTGCGCATAGGCTGCGTCGGTGAATCCGGGAACGGCGAGCACGGCGGTGCCGGCGGCAAGGGCGACGGCAAGCGCGAACTGGCGCGCGATCAGGGCCGGACGACGGGGCGAAGACATATTGGTCACTGCATCCTCCACAAGAAGCGCAGACCCTTCCGGCATGGTGCTGGCCGGGACTGCGCCAAACTTTCCACACGTGCCTTTGAACGGCTCGCGCGGGATTTGCAATTCCCGCTAGATGCAGCCTGCTGAACGACCATTGAATGCCCGCGCGCTCCCCTTCCCGCGTGCATGGCTGCAAGTGTGGAAAAAAGCGCCCGGTTCGCGGCTTGTTCCGCCGCTATGGTGGCGAAACTGCGGGCATGTGCCTACATTGAGAGAACCTGCTAGCCCTGCTTTGGCTGGCCTGCCCTCAGCGGCATCCGCACACATACAGAAACGGCCCCGACCTTGAGCGACGACAGCGACATCATCGATTCCCCTGCCAGCCCGATGAGCGGCTTCGAACGCATCGACATCGTCGACGAGATGAAGACGAGCTATCTCGACTACGCGATGAGCGTGATCGTGAGCCGCGCGCTGCCCGACGTGCGTGACGGGTTGAAGCCGGTGCATCGCCGTATCCTCTTCGCCAGCCAGGAGGGCGGTTTCGTCGCCGGGCGGCCTTATCGCAAGAGCGCCAAGATCGTCGGCGACGTGATGGGTAATTACCACCCGCACGGCGATTCTGCGATCTACGATGCCCTTGCGCGCATGACGCAGGACTGGTCGATGCGGGTGCCGCTGATCGACGGTCAAGGCAATTTCGGCTCGATGGACCCTGATCCGCCAGCCTCGATGCGCTACACCGAAGCGCGGCTGGCGCGGGTGGCGAACTCGCTGCTCGACGATCTCGACAAGGACACGGTCGATTTCACCGAAAACTACGACGGCAGCCGCAAGGAGCCGACAGTACTGCCAGCGCGCTTCCCCAACCTGCTGGTCAACGGCGCGGGCGGGATCGCGGTCGGCATGGCGACCAACGTGCCGCCGCACAACCTGGGCGAAGTGATCGACGGGTGCCTTGCCTTCATCGAGAACCCGCACATCACCTCGGAAGAACTCATCAAGTTCATCCCCGGCCCCGATTTCCCCACCGCGCCGCTGATCCTCGGCACGCATGGCGCGCGGATGGCCTACACCACCGGGCGCGGCTCGATCCTGATGCGCTGCCGCCACGAAATCGAAAGCACGCGCGGCGCCAAGAGCGAGGGCCGCGAGAGCATCGTCTTCACCTCGATCCCCTATCAGGTCGGCAAGTCGGGTCTGGTGGAAAAAATCGCAGAAGCCGCCAAGGACAAGCGCATCGAGGGCATCAGCGACATCCGCGACGAAAGCTCGCGTGAGGGCGTGCGGGTGGTGATTGACCTGAAGCGCGATGCGACGCCTGAAGTGGTGCTCAACCAGATCTGGCGGCACACGCCCGCGCAGTCGAGCTTCCCCGCCAACATGCTGGCGATCCGCGGCGGGCGCCCGGAAACGCTCACCCTGCGCGACATCGTGCAGAGCTTCATCGCCTTCCGCGAGGAGGTCATCACCCGCCGCACCAAGTTCGAGCTGAACAAGGCGCGCGAGCGGGCGCACCTCTTGCTCGGCCTCGTGGTCGCGGTCTCGAACCTCGATGAAGTGGTGGCGATGATCCGCTCGGCGCGCAACCCGACCGAGGCGCGCGCCAAGCTGCTCGCCAAGGAATGGCCGATCGGTGACATCGCGCAGTACATCCGCCTCGTGGAAGCCATCGACCCGTCCGATGACGAAAGCGGCGGCACCTATCGCCTGTCCGAGCGGCAGGTGAAGGCGATCCTCGAACTGCGCCTCCACCGCCTGACCGCGCTGGGCCGCGACGAGATCGGGGACGAACTGAAGCAGTTGTCGCTCTCGATCGAGGAATTCCTCTCGATCCTCGCCGACCGGGTAAAGCTCTACGGCGTTATGCGCACCGAGCTGGAAGAGATCCGCGCCACCTACGCGACCCCGCGCCTCTCCGAAATCGCGCCCGCCTGGGATGGTCTGGAAGACGAGGACCTGATCGAGCGCGAGGAGATGGTCGTCACCGTCACCCATGGCGGCTATATCAAGCGCACGCCGCTCGATGCGTTCCGTGCGCAGGCGCGCGGCGGCAAGGGCCGCAGCGGCATGGCGACCAAGGACGAGGATGCGGTGGTCGAGCTGTTCGTGACCTCGACCCACAACCCCGTCTTGTTCTTCACCAACACCGGCCGCGTCTACCGCATGAAGGTGTGGAAGCTGCCCGAAGGTGGGCCGCAGACCAAGGGCCGCCCGATGGTCAACCTGCTGCCGCTGGGCGACGAGGAGCGGGTCACCAACGTCCTCCCCCTGCCCGAGGATGAGGCGACCTGGGCCAATCTCAACATCGTCTTCGCCACTGAACAGGGGATGGTGCGCCGCAACTCGATGGACGCCTTCACCAACGTGCCCACCGCCGGGAAATATGCGATGGGCTTCGTCGAGGGTTCGGGCGATCGGCTGATCGGGGTGCAATTGCTCACCGAAGATCAGGAAATCTTCCTCGCCAGCGATGCGGGCAAGGCGATCCGCTTCTCCGCCACAGACGCGCGCGAGACCAAGAGCCGCACCGGCATCGGGGTGCGCGGGATGAGCCTCAAGAAGGGCGGCAAGGTCGTCTCGATGGCCGTCCTCGATCCGCTGACTGCCGACATGGAGACGCGCGAGGCTTATCTGCGCGCCGCGGCGTGGAAGAATAACGACGCTGTTTCTACCCTCCCCGCCGACAGGCAGGCTGCGATGGCGGAAGGGGAGGAGTTCATCCTCACCATCACCGCCAATGGCTATGGCAAGATATCCTCGGCCTACGAATACCGCACCACCTCGCGCGGCGGGCAAGGGATCACCAATATCGGCACGCCCGAGAGCAATCCGGAGCGCAACGGCCCGGTGGTCGCAAGCTTCCCGGTCAAGCACGGATCACAGCTGATGCTGGTAACCGACCAGGCCAAACTGATCCGGCTGGGGATCGATTTCCGGCATCTCATCGAGGGCGGGTTCGAAAATCTCAAGGGCTTTGCGATCTCGGGTCGCGGCTCGTCGGGCGTGCGCATCTTCAACGTGGCGGACGACGAACACATCGTCGGCGCGGCGCTGATCGATGATGCGGGCGAGGAAGAGGCTGGCGACGAAACGGCAGAAGCGCCCGTCACCTGACGGGCTGCTCTCCGCGCAGGCACTGGATAATGCCAGTCGCGATCATCAGCTGGCCTGCATAGTAGAGCGGCCAGATCAGGATCGTATTGGCAGGCTCGAGGTCAATCGGGCCTTCCCTCGCGAAGATCAGCCAGTCACTCACCACGAACAATACCGCCCCTGTGCCGACGCGGTAGCGCGGGTAGTGGCTCATCCATGCCATCGCGGCCATCGCTCCAAGGAAGATCGCGTAGCTGGCAATCTGCACCTCGCCGCTGAGCAGCCAGCTCACCAACGGGGTGCCAAATAGCAACGCCAGGCCAATCAGCAACTGCATCGGAGAGGGTCGCTTGTGGTGGTTCCTGCGGTAAAGCTCCACCGCGACCAGATGGGCCGCAGCAAAAAACGCGCCGCCAGTGAGGAAATCGAGCTCGATCGCCACATCACCGCAAGCCGCCAATGCAAGCGCGCCGACCAGCAAAAAGCCGTCCAACCGGTGCTTGCCCTGCGGCACGCGCAGCGCGACATACAGAGCCAGCAGGCCGACGCTCGCGCCCTTGAGCGCAAGGCCCCACGTGCCCTCGCCAACCGGATTGTCGCGCAGGAAGTAGTAAAGCGTCGCCGCGGCGATGCTCGCCAGCAGCCACGGCCTCTGTTCGATCAACGCAACCTTTGCCATGCCTGCCTATTCCTTGGCCTTTACCCTCGCCCGTCCCATGGGGCTTGCCGCGGCGCTATCACGCAATTACCTGCCCCGCCATGACCCGATCCGCAACCATGCACGACGTTCACATCATCGGCGGCGGCCTCGCCGGGAGCGAGGCGGTGTGGCAGCTCGCGCAGGCGGGCGCCAAGGTGCGCCTGTCGGAGATGCGCGGCAGCGGGGAGATGACCCCTGCCCACCAGACCGACGGGCTCGCCGAACTGGTCTGCTCCAACTCCTTCCGCTCGGATGACGACACCAAGAACGCCGTCGGGCTGCTCCACCACGAGATGCGGCAGTTGGACAGCCTCGTGATGCGCGCAGGCCATGCCGCACGGGTGCCGGCGGGCAGCGCGATGGCGGTCGACCGCGATGTCTTCTCGGCCGAGGTCGAGAAGGCGCTTCGTGAGCACCCCAACGTCACCATTGTGCGCGAGCGCGTCGACGAACTGCCGTCCGCTGGCCTCACCATCGTCGCCACCGGGCCGCTCACCGCCGAGGCGCTGGCGGGCAGCATCGTGCGCGCGACGGGCAGCGAACGCCTCGCCTTCTTCGATGCCATCGCGCCTATCGTGCACTTCGATTCGATCGACATGAGCAAGGTCTGGATCCAGTCGCGCTGGAACAAGCGCACCGAGGCCTCGAACGAGGGCGGCGATTACATCAACTGCCCGATGAACGAGGAGCAGTACCGTGCCTTCCACCGCGGGCTGATGGAAGGCGAGAAGACCGAGTTCAAGCAGTGGGAAAAGGACACCCCCTATTTCGACGGCTGCATGCCGATCGAGGTGATGGCCGAACGCGGCGTCGAGACGCTGCGCTACGGGCCGATGAAGGGTGTCGGCCTCGACAATCCCTTCGACGTGACGCCCGAATTTCCGCAAGGCCGATGGCCCTATGCCGTTGTGCAGCTGCGCCAGGACAACAAGCTCGGCACGCTGTGGAACATGGTCGGCTTCCAGACCAAGCTCAAATATGCAGCGCAAATCGAGCTGTTCCGCACCATCCCGGGGCTGGAGAACGCGGAATTCGCACGTCTCGGGGGCTTGCACCGCAACACGTTCCTCAACTCGCCTGAGGTGCTCGATCGCCAGCTGCGATTGAAGGCCGCGCCGCACATCCGCTTCGCGGGGCAGGTGACGGGCTGTGAGGGCTATGTCGAGAGCGCCGCCATCGGCCTCGTCGCGGGGCTGATGACCGCGGCCGAACTGGCCGGGCGCGCATGGCAGGCGCTCCCCGCCACCACCGCGCTGGGGGCGCTGCTCAGCCACATCACCGGCGATGCAGAAGCGAGCACCTTCCAGCCCATGAACGTCAATTTCGGCCTCTTCCCGCCGTTGCACGACGTCGGCAAGAAGGTTCGCAAGGAGGCCTATACCGACCGCGCCAAGGCCGATCTGGCACGCTGGATCAGCGAAACGCGCGAGCCCATGCCCGCCTGACGCTTCAGCACTTGCAGGCCGGCTTCTTCTTGGCCGCGGGCTTCGGTGCGGTCGTGGCGAATTCGCGCGGGGTCAGCCGCCCGTCGCCATCCTTGTCGGCCTTGCCAAACCGGTCGACCGTGGTCACCGCCCATTCTTCGAAGGTGAGCAGATTGTTGCCGTCCTTGTCGAGCGCTCTGAACCCGTCGGTGCGGGTCGAGAGCATCTCGTCGCGGGTGATGACCCGGTCGCGGTTGCGATCATAGCGAAAGAAGCGCTGCTCCTCCTTGCCGAGCTCGCTCATCTCGGGCGGCGCGGGGCCCTTCAGGCTGCCGGGATCGGCGTTGGGGAGCTGCATCGGATCAGGCTTGGCCGGGGTGACGGCGGGCGGCGGGGCGCCGCGCTCGATCTCGGCGCGGCCCTGCCACCAGAACACACCCACCCCGGCAAGGGCCAGCCCCCACAACACTCCCAGTACCGCCTGTCGCAAGGGTCTGCCCCCCTTTGCTGCCACGTCAGAGGCGTAAATACACGGAATCAGACGCGAAAGATAGCGGCGCGCAGCGCGGCGAGCGACGCGCCCCGCCCTTCCATCAGCGGCCGCCCGCCACGGGCAAGGGCGCGCAGGGCGAGCGCTTCGAGCACCGCGAGCCCGCCCAGAGCGCGGGGGATTCGCCCCGCAGGCGCTGCCGCCGTCGTCAGCCCGACCTCGACCAGAAGGGCGCATTCCGCAGGATCCGAGACCCCGGCGGCCGCATCGGCGAGCGCCCAGCGTCGGCCTGCCGCCGCAAGCCGCGCCGCGAGCGGCGCTGCGGAAGGATCATCGGCCAGCCCGGCAAAGAAGGCACCGCGCCCCGTGCCGAAGGCCGCGGCCTCGGTAGCCCCCAGGCTTTGGGCGGTAACCAGAACCTCCCAGCCATCAACCATCTGCGTCAAGAACGCCTCGCGCCCGAGCCAATGGAGCCCGATGCCGTCGAGCACCGCATCGCCGCGCGGGCGCTCTCCCACCGGCTTGCCCAGTGCGTCGCGCCACCAGGCAAGGCGCATCTGCCCGAGCATCGGCTCATGGGTGCGCCCAACGATCCGCGCCAGCCTGCGATCAAGTTGAAGCGCCATGCTTAACGGTGCGCGAACCATTGGCCCGCTCCAGGCGAGCGCCAGTTCGGCTTCGGGCGGAAGGGGATCGGGGGCCTCGGCAGTCACAGGGCCGCGCCTAGCGGTGCCTTTACAGCCTTGGCAAGCAAACTGTCCCTTCCCGGGACGCAGAACCACGTGATCCGTCCCGAGGAGGACGGGAAGGATCTGTTAACCATGCTCTTTGGCAATCCGCTTACCCAACCAGCTTAAGGGCACAAACTGCATTTGGAATGTCTGCGTGCTTTTTTTAGCGGACAACAGCGAAGGGCACCGAAGCGATGGGGCGAGAAATGCAGGCTAGAACGTCGTTCTTGCACAATCTGCTGCACGACAACACCGCCAACACGCTCGCGATTGCGGCTGCATCGCTGATCCCGATGATGGCGATGGTCGGCGGCGGCATCGATGCGAGCCGCTATTACATGGCCGCCGCGCGCATGCAGGCTGCGTGCGACGCCGGTGCGCTGGCCGCGCGCCGGGCGATGACGACCACCGTGCTGACCACCGAAGCGCGCACCCAGGGGCTCAACTTCTTCGACCAGAACTTCAACGACGGTCTGTTCGGCGTCACTAGCCGCAATCGCACCTACACGGCCAATACTCAGGGCAAGGTGACAGGAACCGCGAGCGGTACCATGCCTTCGACCATCATGGCCGCCTTTGGATACAACAGCTTTCCAATCTCGGTCACCTGCACCGCCGAAGTGAACATCTCGAACACCGACATTGCGTTCGTGCTCGACGTCACCGGCTCGATGGCCGATTGCCCTGACGGCAGCACCTGCAACTCTGGCCCTGGTTCGAAGATCGTCGCGATGCGCTCGGCGGTCATGAGCTTCTACGATACTGTCGAGAGCGCCACCTCGCCCTCCGCGCAGGTGCGCTACGGGCTGGTGCCCTATTCGCAGCAGGTCAATGTCGGCTTCTCGATCCCGCGCGTCCACATGGCGAGCAACAACACCTACCAATCGCGTGTGGCACGCTTCAATCCGCCGACCTTCCCCAATCTCAACGAAGGCGATCCGGTGCTGATCTCGGATCAGACCGAATGGCTGCCGCGGTCGACCGGCAACTTCAATACGACGAACACCGACAACTACCGCTTCCGCACCGACGGCTCGACCGGTGTCTCGCACGCGGCGATCTGCACCAATTATCCGGGCACCTATACGGTCACCATCAGCGGGGTGGCCCAGACATGGGAGGTGTTCGCACCGACCCAGCTCGTTCTCAACCAGTGGCCTGGCAACGGCAATCCGAGCAACCGCGCAGGATGCCGCGCGCGCGTGCGCAAGACCCGGCCTGCGACACTTACGGAAGTCACCGCGCAGTTCCGCGACTGGGTCTATTGCCCGGTCACCACCGGTGTTGCGAACCCCTGCGGCGTCACCAACCCCGCACGCAGTCCTGCGGGCTGGGAAACGGTCAATTTCTCGAGCATCTACACCAACAACACGATCGACCTGCCGCTCGGAACCAATGGTGCGATGACCACGGTCACCTGGGACGGTTGCATCGAGGAGCCGAGCACGGTTCTTACGGACACCTACAGCCCCATCCCCGCCAACGCGCATGACATCAACATCAACCTGGTGCCCGCCAACGAAACGCAGCGCTGGAAGCCCGCGCTGATCAACGCGGTGTGGAAGCGCGAGGATTCGAACGGCAACAACCTCGCCTGGTTCTACCAGACCGGCGAAGAGAACCGTCCCGCCTACACCTGCCCGCGCCCGGCCCGCAGGCTGACCGAAATCACCCGCACCGATCTCCAGACCTATGTCGATGCACTTCGGGCAAGCGGGAACACCTATCACGATATCGGCATGCTGTGGGGCGCGCGCTTCATCTCGCCGCGCGGGATGTATGCGGCCGACAACACCTCGGCCCCCAACGGCGACCCGATCTCGCGCCACATCGTGTTCATGACCGATGGTGCGCAGGTGAACAATGTCGAGAACTATTCGACCCACGGGATCGAATGGTGGGACCGCCGCATCACCGGCGATGGCAACTCCACGCGCGAACGCAACCGCCGCGCCGCCCGTCTGCAAGCCGTCTGCCGCGCCGCGCAGCAGGAGAACATCACGGTCTGGGTGGTCGCCTTCGGGACCGCGCTGACCCAGAACCTGATCGACTGTGCCTCGCCCGGCCGCGCCTTCCAGGCGGCCGACAACGCGACGCTCACCGCGCGCTTCCAGGAGATCGCGCAGAAGATCGCCGCGCTGAGGCTCACGCAATGATCCGGCGGCGTCTCGTCATGGCCCGCCGCGTCCTGCGGCACCTGCGCCGCGACCGCGAAGGCGTGACACTGGTCGAGTTCGCGATCGTCGGCCCGGTGCTGATCCTGATGCTGATGGGCCTGTTCGACATCGCCCACACGCAGTACACCAGCGCGGTGCTCAATGGCGCCATGCAAAAGGCGGCGCGCGACTACACGCTGGAATCGGCCGCTCTCTCGGCGTCGGAGATCGATGGCCGGGTGCAGGACCAGGTCCGTGCTGTGATGCCCAATGGCGCGACGATCACCTTCACAACGTCGGCATTCGACGACTTCAAGGACGTGAACGAGCCCGAGCCCTATACCGACATCGACAATGACGGGCGCTGCGATGGCGGTGAGCCCTACGAGGATTCGAACAACAATTCGGCCTGGGACATCTATCGTGGTCAGTCGGGTCTCGGGACTGCGCGTGACGTTCTGCTCTATACCACCAATGTAAGCTACCCGCGGCTTTTCCCCATGTTCGGATTGATCGGCCTGCCCACCAACGTCACCCTGTCGGCTACGACAGTGCTGCGGCGCCAGCCATTCGACGCGGGAAGCAGCCTGACTCCCACCGTGAGGAATTGCACATGATCCGCTCGATCCGTCAGAGCCTGCGCAACCTGAAGCAGGATGTCTCGGGCCTCGCCATGGTCGAATTTGCCTTCGCAGCACCGCTCGTGCTCGGCATGGGCATGCTGGGGACGGACACTGCCGCTCTGGTGATCGCCCACCTCCAGGTCAGCCAGGTCGCGATGCAGTTGGCC
Source organism: Erythrobacter sp. (assembly GCA_013822695.1). Taxonomy (GTDB): domain Bacteria; phylum Pseudomonadota; class Alphaproteobacteria; order Sphingomonadales; family Sphingomonadaceae; genus Erythrobacter. The sequence continues at coordinate 13,528 of PNKW01000077.1, forward strand.
GACAACGCCTCGCGCGTGGGTGACGACAGTTCGCTCGTCGCTCGCCGGGTCTTCGAAAGTGATATCATCGACACCCTGCTGGGCGCCGAAAAGCTGGGCGAGAACATCGGTATCTACCAGCAGGGGCGGGTGATCATTTCCAGCCTCCAGCGCAACGCCCAGGGCGGACAATGGATCGCCTGGCAACGCTGCCGCGGGGCGAAGAACTACAACTCCAGCTTCGGCGTGGAGGGCGCGGGCGCGACCGGCACCAGCTTTCCGGGGATGGGCGTGCCCGGGCGCTACATCACTGCATCGGAAGGCACGGCGGTGATGTTCGTCGAGGTCGCCTACGACTACCGTTCGATCACGCCGATGAACCTCTTCGACAACCAGCAGATTGTCTACACGGCGGCCTTCAACGTGCGCGACAACCGCGACCTGTCGCAGATCTACCCGGGCGGGCCGGTGGCGCGCTGCAGCACCTATTCGGCGAACCGCCCGGCCTGATCGGCCGGGCCGGTCACCGTCCGGCGTCCTACTTCCTGTAGCACACCTTGCGCGCGCCTTCGGCGATGCGCGCGGCATCGATCAGCGCAAGCTTTTCGAGGTTGGCCGCATAGGGCAGCGGCACGTCCTCGTTGCACACCCGCAGCACCGGCGCATCGAGGTGGTCGAAGCCTTCCTCCATGCAGATGCTGATGATCTCGGACGCGATCGAGCAGGTCGGCCAGCCCTCTTCGGCAACGATCAGCCGGTTGGTCTTGGCGAGGCTCTTGAGGACGGTTTCCTTGTCGAGCGGGCGCAGAGTGCGCAGGTCGATCACCTCGGCGTCGATCCCCTCCCCCGCCAGCAAGTTCGCTGCCTCCAGCGCGAGCCCGACGCCGATCGAATAGCTGACGATGGTGACATCCTTGCCCTGGCGCACGACGCGGGCCTTGCCGATGGGCAGGACATAATCGTCCATCGCGGGCACATCGAAGCTGCGACCGTAGACCAGTTCGTTCTCGAGGAACACGACCGGATCCTCCGAACGGATTGCGGCCTTCATCAGCCCTTTCGCGTCGGCCGCGTCATAGGGCGCAATCACGATCAGGCCCGGAACGCTCGCATACCACGGACCGTAGTTCTGCGAGTGCTGCGCGCCCACGCGTGAGGCCGCGCCGTTGGGGCCGCGGAACACGATCGGGCAGCGCATCTGGCCGCCCGACATGTAATTGGTCTTGGCGGCCGAGTTGATGATGTGGTCGATCGCCTGCATCGCGAAATTGAAGGTCATGAACTCGACGATGGGCCTGAGGCCACCCATCGCCGCGCCCGTCCCGATCCCGGCAAAGCCGTATTCGGTGATCGGCGTGTCGATCACGCGCTTCGGCCCGAACTCCGCCAGAAGGCCTTGCGTGACCTTGTATGCGCCCTGATATTCGGCGACTTCCTCGCCCATCACGAAGACGCGCGGGTCGCGGCGCATTTCTTCGGCCATGCCGTCGCGCAGAGCCTCGCGCACCGTGGTGCTGACGAGCTGGGTGCCGGCCGGGATGGCGGGATCGGCAGCTGGAGCGGCCGCTGCGGGCTTTTCCGCCTTGGCGGCGGGCGCCGCAACCGGCGTCGAGGCAGGCGCAGGTTCGGCCGCGGGTGCGGATGCTGGCGCGGCCGCCTCCCCTTCTCCGGAAATCAACGCGATCACCGCGCCGACAGCCACGTCCTCGGTGCCGGCGGGCACGAGGATCTTCTCGAGCACGCCTTCATCGATCTCTTCGAATT
>PNKW01000078.1 GCA_013822695.1 Erythrobacter sp.
GAGAAATATCTCGTCCGCCCGTAGACCTGCGATCTCGTTCAGCGATGCGTGGGTGTAGTAGAGCAATATCGGAAGCCAATAGGCGGCATCATGCCAGACATCGCTACCGCCTGCTTGATCAAGCCGGTGGAGGTGCCCGCCGCCGCCGACCCAGATAAGCGGCGCCCCGTTCGCCCGGCGCTTTGCCAGCAGGGCTTCCTCCTGATCGAAGGCGGACTGCACATCCTCGTCGAGGAAGTGGGACGCGAGCCGGTGCGCTTCGGCCATTGCCTGAAGGTGGACGTGCTTGAGGCGGGCAACCACTGCGTTGGTCGGCTCAAGCCCCAGACCCTCTGCCATCAGCGCCATCATCTCATCGGCAATGATGTCCTTGCCGCACTCGCGGTCGAGATCGCAGGCCACCCACTCGATATCCATTTCGTCGTGACCCTGAGCCGCCAGCATCTGGCGATGGGCATCGGTCAGCTCGTTGGTGGTGCCCGGGCGCTGGGCGATATCGAGCGCGCTTGCCATGGTCCGGTAATCCCGCACACAGGCGGCGGGATCACGCGACGGGTCGTGCAACTCCATGATCAGCTTGGACAGGCAATCGCGCAGCTCGGTTTCGAACAGCGCCTTGATCGTGTTGGCGTCGAGCGTCTGGTTATGTTCGAAATACGCGTTCACCGTCCGGCGCACCCTGTCAAACTGTGCGGAGAGAATCGCGACCCGCTCGCGCGCTTCCTGCCCGTCACAGGTGGAAAGCGGCACGATTACATGGATATCCTTGCCATCGAGCAAACGGACCCGTCTGCGGAAATAGTAGCGGCCATAGCGGCGCGAGCTGAAGGGTATTTTGGGCATTGAAAGGCTCTCCGAGATGCCTCGGTGAACCGGCATGTGACAACGCATGTGACACTCCGCCTCACCGAGAGATGAAAAGCGGTTTTCCTTCAATGCCTTGCGTGAAAAGTGGTCGGGGAGACAGGATTCGAACCTGCGACATCTTGCTCCCAAAGCAAGCGCGCTACCGGACTGCGCCACTCCCCGACACTTTTTCATCTCGCCCGCCCTGCCCCGGTGGGCCCGGCAGGATTCGAACCCGCGACCTAGCCGTTATGAGCGGCCAGCTCTAACCGCTGAGCTACAGGCCCGTTGCGCAGTGACGCGTCCGCGGGCAGGGCAAGGCGACAGGGACGCCCTACTCTGCGTCGCGGTGCGAGACAAGCGCCGCGAACAGGCCTATCCGCCGGTGGCTGCGATGATGTCGGCGACGCTGCAACTGCGCACCCCGCGTGCATCAAGATGGGCGTAGACAGCCTCGAACCAGCCATAGAGCGCCTCGACCTCTGCTTCGGTCGCGGCATAGGGCGTGTGGCCGGGGGCCAGCGTCGGGCTGTGGAACGAGAGCACCAGCACCGGCAGACCCGCATCGATCGACAGGTCGATCCCACGCAGCGCCTCGGCGGGCGAGACGCCCTCGGGGGTGAGCGCGATGCGTTCGAGCAGGCGCAGGCGCGAAAAGCCCGAAAAGAAGGTCGGCACATGGCGCTGCACGCGGTGGATCAGCGGTCCGAAGCGGCGCAGCGGGCCGCAATAGGCGCTGGTCACGGGCAGTTCGAGCAGGCTGCGGGTGCCATCGGTCCAGTAGGGGGTCACCTGATGGTTGCTGTAGTCCGGCCCGTCATAGGAGCTGTAATCGAACAGCGCGCGGACCGAGGTGTCGATCCGGATCCCGGCATTCTTCAGCAGCGCGGCGGTGTGCGGGCCGAGCCCGTAGCGCCCGGCGCGGTAGATCACCGGCGCGCTTGCGAAAGCGGCCTCGATCGCATCGCGCAGGGCCGTGAACTTCGCCGCTTCGAGCGCAGGCGGCAGATTGCCGGCGAAGGAGTTGCGCACGCTCACCTCCTCCTCGAACGGCGGGTTGACCCAGGGGTGGAGCTGCATGCCGACCTCGGCTGTGCCGCGGCGCACCGCATCGCCGATCACCTCGACCGCGCGGGGATCATGGACAATCGGCCAGTCGACCAGATAGACCGGATGCGCGCCGATCTGCTCGCAGAAGGCCTGAAAGCGCGGGATCGCCGCGACATGACTCGTGCCATAGCCCTCACGCCGGAAGGGGGCCCGCCAGTCGAACTCTTCCTCGGTGTCGACTGTCAGCAGCACTCGCTGGCCGAAGCCGGGTGCGAAGGCAGCGCTCCGCTCGGCAGGCGGCACTTCCAGCATCGAACCTGTGGTCATTCCCTGTCTGCGTCTCCCCCGCCCCATGCCGATCAGGCGAGGGCTGCGTCCCGCAGCTCCCTATTCCCGCCAAGCAGGGGCAGCGTCAAGACCAGCGCGCCGCCATCGTGCCGCAGGGCGCCGCCAGCGGCCCGGGCTTCGGCGCGGGCGAGGCGCAGCGCGAAGCCGGTACCGAACAGGCCGGGGCTGATCGCGCTCTCCCCGGTGCGGGTGGTGGCGGCGAACAGGTTGGCCTCTCCGGCTGCGGCCAACCGCGCCGGGATGGTGCAATAAAGCCGCGCCTCGCCGCGCCCCGCGCCGATCACCGGATCGAGCCGCAGTTCGATCCGCTCAGCCGGACCGGCGGCTGCGGCAAGGCTCGCCAGCAGGCGCCACACCAGCCCCTCGGCGTCCTCGGTGTCGATGGCGGTGATGAGGCAGGCATCTTCGCCGAAGTCGAGGTCGAAGCCCGCCCCCTGCGGCGACAGCACCGGGGTGAGCTGCGCGGCGGTGCGGCGCAGCAGCGCGGCCAGATCGCTCTCGCCCGGTTCGATCCGGGTCGCTCCGGTCTCGAGCCGCGCCAGCCGGTCGAGCTCCTCGAAACCGGCAAGGATGCGCGCCGCATCGGCGGCGATCGCAGCGGCGAGCGCGCGGTATTCGTGCGGGGCCGGGCCGAACAGCTGCTGCTGGATCACCTCAGCATAGCCCTGCACGGCAGTGACGGGGGTGCGCAATTCGTGGAGCAGCTGGCGGATGCGGTCGGCCTCGTGCGCTTCGGGACCGGTAGCGGCCGCCTCGGATGCGTCCTGCACCCGGCGCAAGCGGCCGAAATAGCCGGTGAAATGGCCCTCTTCGGAGAAGCGCGGCTCGGCATCGGCGATCCAGTCGCCGGTGATCGCCGGAGCGCCCTCGAGGCTGATCGCGGCGCGGGTGACCGGCTGGCGGCGCTGGAAGGCGCGCGCGATTCCGTCAACCGCGGCGTCCTGCGCCGCCGTGCCCGCAAACAGCCGCATGCCGATCACCATCGGCGCCGCCTCGGGCGCGGCCCAGGCGATGCGCCCGGTGGTGTCGGTGGCAAAGCCGAACATTGTGACTGCCCGCTCGGAACGCTCGGGAAGCTCGCCCAGAGGCAGCAGCGGCGAGTGTTCGAGCTCGGCCTGGGTTTCCGAACGGGTGCGACGGAACTGGGCGATGCGCTCGACCAGCGCGGAGATTTCGGTGCGGCCAGTGTCGTCGCGGCTGCGCGCGGGGACGGCGGCGACGGGCGTCGGCAAAGGCGCGACCTCGATGGCATCGCGCGGCTCCAGCGGAGCAGGCCGCAGCGGCACGGGATCGGGCGCGCGCGCGGGCGACGCCGGAGCCTCGGGCGCCGCCGCGGCAGTATCCTGCGCCGGGGCCGGAAGCCCGCGGTCATGCACGCCCAGTCGTTCGAGCAGCGCCTCGACATCGATCGGCAGATCGCGGCGCAGGCGCAGGAAGCCGCGCGCACGCACCGGCAGGCGCGGGATCAGCGCGGCCCAGTCCTCGCTGGCCAGATCCGCGCGGTTCAGTGCGGCGGCGGCGACCTCGGGCTCCTGATCGGCCAGATGCACCGCCAGATCGGGGCTCCGGAAACGCCAGCCGGGCTCGCGGATCATGCGCGCCCTTGTGGCCGCCGGGATGTCTTCAGCCAGCGCATCGAGCCTTAGCCAGGCGGCGGCCAGCAGGCTGCGATCACCCCCGCGCGGGTGCACCCGCTCGCGCCCGAGCAGATCGAGCAATTGCCGGTACTGGGTGCGCAAGCTCGCCTCGCCGGTGGCGCGCTGGCGCAGCACGGTGGCAAGGCGATCATCGAAAAACACCCGGGGTAACTCCTCAAGCACACGGCGGCGCAGCGATTCGCACCTCTTCGCATCGGCAAGAGCGCGAGGATAGGTGGACTGCGTCAGTATGCCTTATCAGGGCGGGGAAATTGTCACAGTCTGGCGTGAAAGGTGCGTTGCAAAGCGGGACAATTGCTGCCAGACCTAATAATATTAGCCGCGCACGCCATCAGGCACGCCGGTTGTTTCATGGGAATGAAGTTGCACAGCCTTGCCGTCGGGCAAGGGGGTGTGCTGGAGGAACTGCGTGGCCAATCTCGACGATATCGACCGCCGTCTGCTGGCGGAACTGCAGGCGGAAGGGCGCGTCACCAATGTCGAACTCGCCCAGCGTGTCGGCCTGACCGCGCCGCCGTGCCTGCGCCGGGTGCGGGGCCTCGAGGAGGACGGGGTGATCCGCGGCTATCACGCCGATCTCGACCCCTCCAAGCTCGGCTTTGCGATCACCGTCTTCGCGATGGTCAGCCTCAAGAGCCAGGCTGAGAGCAGCTTGCGCGAATTCGAGGAGCACATGCGCGCGCTCCCCGAAGTGCGAGAGTGCCACATGCTCAACGGCGAGATCGACTTCATCCTCAAGATCGTGAGCAAGGATCTTCAGAGCTTTCAGGAATTCCTCACCGGCAAGCTGACCCCTGCGCCCAATGTGGAGAGCGTCAAGACGTCGCTCACCATCCGCACCGCGAAGCAGGAGCCGGGCGTCCCGCTGTAACGCGTTCCTAGTGCAGCTTCAGCTTGGGCCGCACGATGCGGTTCACGCGGCCCACCGCCATCAGGAAGGTCGCCTTCATCCAGCCGTGGATGCCGATCAGGTGCAGCCGGTAGAGCGAGGTGTAGATGAAGCGCGCCAGCCGGCCTTCAATGGCCATGCTCCCGCCGATCAGGTTGCCCATCAGGCTCCCGACGGTCGAAAAGCGCGAGAGCGATACCAGCGAGCCCTTGTCGCGGTAGACGAAGCGGGTGAGCGGCTTGCCCAGCTGGGTCCGCACAATGTTGGTGAACACCGTCTCGGCCATCTGGTGCGCGGCCTGCGCGCGCGGAGGGACGGGGCGGTCCTCGCCCGGCGGCGTGTAGCTCGCGCAGTCGCCGAGCGCGTAGATGCTGGGGTCGGCAAGCGTCTGGAGCGTGTCGGAGACGAGGATCTGGTTGCGCCCGTTGGTCTCCAGCCCCAGCCCGCTGAGGAAATCCGCGCCTTTCACCCCCGCCGCCCAGACGATGAGGTCGGCCTCGATCACCTCTCCCGACTTGGTGATCAGCTGGCGCGGGCGGGCCTCGACCACCTGCACGCCGGGGCGCACGGCCACGCCCAGCACCTCCAATTCGTGCTTGGCCGCCGCCGCCAGCTTTTCGGGCAGGGCGGGGAGGATGCGCGGCCCGGCTTCGAGCAGGGTCACGTGCATCCGGCTCTCGTCGAAGACTTCAAGCCCATAGTGCCGCAGCGCGCCCGCCGCGTTGTAGAGTTCGGCGGCCAGCTCCACCCCCGTCGCCCCGCCGCCGACGATGGCGACCCGAACCTGCTCGTCGGCCGAGGGATCGTTCATCATCGCCCGGCTGACGCGCAGGCAGTGATTGAGCAGGCGGGTGCGGAAGCGGTCGGCCTGAACGCGGCTGTCGAGGTAGAGGCAGTGCTCCTTGACCCCCGGCACGCCGAAATCGTTCGACACCGACCCCAGCGCCAGCGCGAGGATATCATAGCGGATGGTGTGGCCCGCGATCAGCTCGCTGCCGTCCTCGTCCTTGACCGGGGCGAGGCGGATGGTCTTGGCCTGCCGATCGATCCCTTCGAGGCTGCCCTGAAAGAAGCGGTAACCCCAGCGGAAGCAGTGCCCGCGATAGCCGACCTCATCGAGGTTCGCATCGAGCGATCCGGCGGCAACTTCGTGCAGCAGCGGCTTCCAGATGTGGCTGAGGTTCTGGTCGACCAGAATGATATCATGCCGCTTGCGACCGTATTTGGCGCCCAGCCTGCGGACCAGCTCCAACCCGCCGGCGCCCCCGCCGACGACGACAATCTGGGTCTTGCGGTTCATTTAGCCACTCCTTGGCACACGTCGTCCAGCGCAATCCCGCATCCGCTGTTAGCGGGTGCGGGCAGCAATTGCGCGGCAAATCAACGTGGCGCACTGCAACTTGTGTTGCGGTGCAGCATGAAAGCCACAGAGTGCCGGTCAGCTGTCCCGTTCGAGCCGCCCGAAAAAGCCGATCACCTTGACGATCTTGCCGCTGTCATTGACTTCGGTGACATCAAAACCATCGACCAGCCGCTGTCCGTTGAAGTCGATCTTCCAGTGATAGCGGCAGAAATTGTTCTGCATCTCGATGGCGCTGGCCCGGGCATAGGAGGCACCGGGGATTCGGGCCTGGACCTGTGCGACCATATCGATGAAGGCTTCATGACCGATGATATTGTGGTTCGGGTCCACGAAGTGGACGTTGTGTTCCATGATTTCGCGCACCATCGATCGGATTTCTACCGGATCGGTGGTGTTCCAGATCTGCAGCATCTTGGCGAGGTTCTCTTCATATTGCGGCATTGCGGGGCTCCCATCCTGTAAATAAACCGACCAACGGTTTGTTTACAGGAGGTCATACGCGAGGTAAAGTCGCGGAATGCCGAGCCAGCAGAGCCGTTCTGATTTCACGCGCGACATGCTGCTGAAGGCCTTCCGGCAGTCGCTGCTCGATCACGGGCTGGAGGCCACCACACTGGCCACGGTCCTTACGGAAACGGGGCTAAGCAAGGGCGCGCTCTATCACCACTTCGCCAGCAAGACCGAGCTGATCGCGGCGATCTACAAGGCGGAATCGCAAGCCGCGATCGCACGGGCGGTGCAGCAGGCGGAGCAAGTCGCGACTGCATCGCCGCTTGCACAATTGACCGCCACCTGCACGGCATGGCTGGAGGAAATTCGCGCGCCCGATGTGGCCGCGATCCTGCTGCGCATCGGCCCTGCCGCGCTCGGCGTGGAAGCGGCGCAGCGGATCGAGAACGACCACAGCCTCGCCCTGTTCGAACGCCAGCTTGCGCGGGCGGCAGATGCGGGAGATATCGGCACCATCGACCAGCCGCTCGCCGCGCGGCTGGTCAATGCGCTGATGACCGAGCTGGCGATTGCGAGCCTGCGCGAGCGCAGCCAGCCGCTCCCTGACGTGCGCGGACTGATCCTCGGTGTGCTGAAAGCGATGGAGAGCGGCGGCTGAGGCGGGTCAGACCTCGCGTTCCTCCAGCCATTTTTCCAGCCACTTGATCGAATAGTCGCCGTTCAGCACGTCGGTCTGGCGCAGCAGTTCCTGATGCAGCGGGATGTTGGTCTTGACGCCCTCGACCACCATTTCCTCGAGCGCGCGGCGCAGGCGCATGATGCAGCCTTCGCGGGTGCGGCCGTAGACGATCAGCTTGGCGATCATCGAATCGTAATAGGGCGGGATCCGGTAGCCCGCATAAAGCCCGCTATCGACCCGCACATGCATGCCGCCCGCCGCGTGGAAATAGCTCACGAGACCGGGCGAGGGGGCGAAGTTGAACGGGTCTTCGGCGTTGATCCGGCATTCGATCGCGTGGCCCTTGAACTCGATGTCCTCCTGCGTGACCGACAGCGGGCGGCCCTCGGCAATGCGGATCTGTTCGCGAACAAGGTCGAGCCCGGTGATCGCCTCGGTCACGGGGTGTTCGACCTGCAGGCGGGTGTTCATCTCGATGAAGTAGAACTCGCCGTTTTCCCACAGGAATTCGATCGTGCCCGCGCCGCGATAGCCCATGTCGCGCATCGCCTTGGCGCAGACCTCGCCCATGCGCATCCGCTCTTCGTGGCTGATGACGGGGGAGGGGGCTTCCTCGAGCACCTTCTGGTGGCGGCGCTGGAGCGAGCAGTCGCGCTCGCCCAGATGGATCGCGTTGCCATTGCCGTCGCCGAACACCTGGAATTCGATGTGGCGCGGGTTGCCGAGATATTTCTCGATATAGACGGTCGCATCGCCGAAAGCGGCCTTGGCCTCGCTGCCGGCCTGCTGGATCAGCGTTTCGAGCTGGTCGGGGCTGTTGCACACCTTCATGCCGCGCCCGCCGCCGCCCGATGCGGCCTTGATGATCACCGGATAGCCCGCCGCTTCGGCAATCGCCTTGGCTTCGGTGATGTCGGAGACCGCGCCGTCCGAGCCCGGCACCAGCGGCAGACCGAGCGCGCCTGCGGTGCGCTTGGCCTCGATCTTGTCGCCCATCGTGCGGATATGCTCGGGCTTGGGGCCGATCCAGATGATGTCATGCGCCTCGACGATATCGGCGAACTTGGCGTTCTCCGACAGGAAGCCATAGCCGGGGTGGATCGCATCGCACTGGGCGATCTCGGCGGCCGAGATGATGTTGGCGATGTTGAGATAGGAGTCGGTCGCAGGCGGCGGGCCGATGCACACCGCGTGGTCGGCCAGCCGCACATGCATCGCGTCGGCATCCGCGGTGGAGTGCACCGCGACCGTCTCGATCCCTATTTCGTGCGCCGCGCGGTGGATGCGCAAGGCGATCTCGCCGCGATTGGCGATCAGGATGCGTTTGATGCCCATGGGTTCAGGAGATCACAACGAGGGGCTGGTCGAATTCGACCGGCTGTGCGGTTTCGATCAGGATTGCGGTGACGGTGCCGGCGCGCGGCGCGGTGATCGGGTTCATCACCTTCATCGCCTCGACGATCAGCAGCGTGTCGCCTTCCTTCACGTCCTTGCCGACCGCGATGAACGGTGCGGCACCCGGCTCGGGCGTCAGATAGGCGGTGCCGACCATCGGCGATTTGACCGCGTTCTTGAGATCGGGGCCGGCAGGCGCGGCGGGTTCTGCCGGAGCAGGCGCGGCGGCGGCAGGGGCGGCAGGCGCGGGCGCAGCAGGAGCGGCGGCATAGACCGGGGCGGCGGCGGCAACCGCGCCGCGCGAGACGCGGATCTTGCGGTCGTCATCCTCGACTTCGATCTCGGTCAGGCCGGTCTCGTTCAGCAGTTCAGCCAGTTCGCGCACCAGCGCGGTGTCGATGTTCATCCCCGACTTGCGCCCGTTTGCCTTGCCGCCTTGGCCAGCGTCGTTTGCCATGTGTGCCCCTTGTTAAGTGCTGTGCGCCCGAACCTTCGCTCGTGAAGCGAGGGCGTCTATTGCCGCCAATTGCGGCAGGCAAGTGGCAGCGGTGCAAAATGTGAAAGTCGCGTGACGATTCAGACTTCGCCCGACGCTACGGCTTCAAGCGCGATGAGGTAGGAGTTGGCGCCGTGCCCCTCGACGGTCTTGGCTGCGGCCATGCCGACATAGGAGAGGTGGCGGAAGCTCTCGCGGGTTTTGGGGTCGGACAGGTGCACCTCGATCACCGGCGTGCGGATCGCCTTGATCGCGTCCAGCAGCGCGATGGAGGTGTGGGTATAGGCCGCAGCGTTCAAGAGCACCGCCCGCGCGCCCTCGGCCTGCGCTTCATGCAGCCAGTCGACCAGCGTGCCTTCGTAGTTGGTCTGGCGCATGTCGATTTCGAGCCCGACTTCACGAGCACGGTCCTCGAGCATCCCGGCGATGTCGTCCAATGTCGTGGTGCCATAAATCTCCGGCTCGCGCGTGCCGAGGAGATTGAGGTTGGGGCCGTTGAGGACGTAGACGAGGTTGGTCATGGGATCAGTAGTGCTCGCGGCATTGCGCGATTTCAAGCTGCTGCTCCCCATCCTTGCCAACCACCCGATAGACCAACCGGTCGCGCTGGTTGATCCGGCGCGACCACAGGCCCGCCAGCTCGCCGCGCAACGGCTCGGGCTTGCCCGAACCTTTGAACGGGTGGCGGCGGCATTCCTCGATCAGTTTGTTCAGACGCAGCAGCGTCTTGCGGTCGGTCTCGCACCAGTGCTGGTAGTCCTCCCAAGCATGGGCGGAGAACAAGACATTCACGGCTGGATCAGATCGCGCTCGACCACTTCGCCCCGATCAAGCTGGGCGATGCTTTCGCGCAGCCGTCGGGCGTTTTCCGGGCTGCGAAGCAGGTGTTCGGTCTCAAGAATCGAATTCCACTCCGACAGCGAAACCATTACCACCGCTTCGCCATTGCGGCGGGTGATGATTGCTTCCGAATGATCGGCGACCACCTTGTCCATCACGGACTTGAGGTTCTTGCGCGCTTCGCTGTAGCTGATGACGTCCATCGGGTGATCTCCTTGCGCTCGCATATGTACATCTTATTGTACAAACGCAAGGTGAATGAGTACCCCGGAAGCGCATCCCTTACCGGTCCACCCCCTTGACCTTCCCCCACTGGCGCGCCGCCGTGTAGCCGAGGTAGCCGGTGCCAAACAGCGCATAGAGCGGCTCGGGCAGGCCGGTGAGGTAGGCGTTCATGCCCGCCGCGATCTCGCGTGCGGCTGACGGGTTGAAGGCGGAGAGCACCCCCATCGGCAGCGCGGTCAGCAGCAGGATGTACATTACATAGAGGAAGCTCGGGCGCGCGCGGCTGGTCCAGGGGTCGCTCGAATTGGCCTCGGCGACGATTGCCCGAAGCTGCGTTTCGAGCATCTGCATTTCCTGCGTGCCCTGCAAGGCGATCAGTTCGAGCTTGGCTTTCGCCTGGGCTTCCTTGTCGGGGATGATCTTGTCGATGATCGAGGCGATGGGGCCGATGAGGACGTCGATAAGGGCCATGGGGCGCGCTCCTTTGCAGATGAGTCGCGCAACCAAATAACCAAATAGGTTAGTGTAGGAAAATCAAATAACCTATTGCGTACCCGCATCGGCGAGCAGCCGCTGCGCCAGCGCCAGATGCGGGCGGTCGAGCATCGCCCCGTCGAGCGCCACCACGCCTGCGCCTGGGTGGTCGGCAAAGGCCTGCACCACCGCGCGGGCGTGCGCCAATTCCTCGGCACTGGGAGTGAAGGCGGCGTTGATCGGATCGACCTGCGCCGGGTGGATCGCCAGCATCCCGCGGAACCCCTGCGCGCGCACCCGCTGCGCGCGGGCCGCCAGCGCGTCGAGATCGCGGAATTCGGGCTGCACCGTCTCGATCGCCGCCACGCCCGCCGCCGCCGCGCCGATCAGGCACAGGCTGCGCGCCATCTCGTAGGTGTGGGCATATTCCCCGTCCGGCCCCCGCTGCTCGCGCGCGCCCAGCGCCGAAGACAGGTCTTCCGCCCCCCAGCTCATCGCCACCAGCCGTTCGCGGCCCGGATAGTCGCCCGCATAGTCGCCCGTCCGGAACATCGCCGCCGCGGTCTCGGTCACCAGCGCAGCGACAAGCGTGCGGCCCAGCGGAATCCCGTTCGCGGCCTCGAGCGCGGTCAGATAGTGGTGGAGCTGCGTCACGTCGGCCGCCCCTTCCGCCTTGGGCAGGAACACCCCGCCAGGGCGCGCGGGCATGATTGCGGCAAGATCGGCGATGCACTCGTGCCCTGAAATCGGGTTGATCCGCACCCACAACCGCGCCTTGGTCTTCGAGGCGGCGATCTGCTCGGCCACCATCTGGCGCGCGGCCGGCTTGTTCTCGGGCGAGACCGAATCCTCAAGGTCGAGCAGCGCGATATCCGCCGCAGAGCCTTCCGCCTTGCCCATTTTCTTTTCGCTGTCGCCGGGTGCGAACAGCCAGGATCGCATGCGCGGCGGCTTGGGGGTGATGGGGGCCATGGGCAATCCTTTCGGCCCATCGCTTAGGCAGGCATCACCATCAGGTAAAGCCTCAGAAGGTGCCTTCGATCTCCAGCGTCACGATCTGCCCGAAGCTGCGTCTGCGGGATTCGGAAAAGCTTGCCAGCCCCGCCGCACGATCGGCAAAGACAGTGCGATCAAACTTGTTGCGCCGGTCGAGCAGGTTGCCGATCATGCCGCGGACGGTCAGCCCGGCGACGTCCTTGTTCTCGACGAACACCGAGGCGAAGCCGAAGGTCTGGCTGCGGCGCGACACTTCATCCAGCCGCACCACCGGGGTAAAATCCATCCAGTCGAACATGCCGCCCACGGCCCACACCTTGTCCGCAAAATCATGCCGCAGATTGCCGCGCAGATTGACGCGTTCATTGCCCGACAATTCGCGGGGCGTGGTCAACAAGGGATCGCGCACGCGGCTGTCCTGCAAGGCAAAGCGCAGGTCAAACCGCGTGCCCTTCCAGCCCAGCCCGTCCGACAACAGGGTGATATCGCCCCCGATCCCGTAGCGTTGGGCGCTCGGGATATTGCCGACCGCCTGCCCGCCTCCGGGCAGCGGAATCTGGTCAACAATGTCGGTGATATCTTCATAGAACCCGCGCAGATTGGCCTTTCCGAGCGCGCCGAGATTGAGGCTAAGCTCCAGCTCGCTCATCCAGCTTTGCGGCGGCACCAGCGCCCCGTTGGAGCCGTCCTCGCGGTCCTGATCGAGATCGACCCCGGCCAGGAAATCGTCAAACTCGAGCTGGCCAACCACACGTTCGATCCGCCCAGCCAGGTTGACCCCGTCGCGCGCTTTCCAGTCAAGCGACACAAACCCCTTGGGCCGGAAGAACTGCCGCGACAGGCCGAATGCGCCGCTCTGGCTGATGCGCGAAAATTCCGCGCCGAGCGAGCCCTGGAATTGCAGATTGCTCGCGAGCGCGCGGCTGTAGGTGAGGCCACCATCGATACGGTCCTCATCCACCCGCGCGCTGGCGCCGGGCAGGGGCGTGGGCTGCAACACGCCCGCGCCATCACGCACCGCAAGCTCGGCGTCGATCTCGAGGAAATTGCGCGCGCCTTCGATCGCGGCGACCAGATTGCCGCCAAGCGCTGCGAGCGTGTATTCGCCACGCGCGATCGTCTCTCCCGAGCGCGTGTCGCTGATAAATCGCGATCCGGTAGGCGCGCGGCCATCGGCGAATTCGGTCAGGACATTGGCGACTTCGGGGGTGTCTTCGAGCCCGTAAAACCCGATCAGCTTCAACTGCCCCGGCCCGAAGGTGAACTGGTAATCACCCCCCAGTTCAAAACTGCGCGAATCCTCGGTGCGGCGGAACAGGCGGTTGCGCACCTCCGGGGTGACCAGACCGGTCTGTGCCGAACGCTCGGTCTCGCTGAAGATCAGTGCTTCGACTTCGCCCGTCAGATTGAGGATGTTGCCATTGTCTGCCTTGCGCGTGAACGAGCCCGAGAGATTGATCAGGTCGGAATTGAAATTGCTCTTTTCCTCGCGAGTCTCGATCAGCTGTCCGGCAGCATTGAACACGCGCTCCGGTCCCTCATCGCCGCGCCGGTTGGAATCATTGTCGAGCGACAGATTCCATTCGGTCTTGGCCCCGCCGCCGGCAATCCCGATCCGCCCGTCCAGCAGCTGCGCGGGCGTGCCGCGCGTGCGAAACTGCGGGGCGACGCGAAACTGGCCGGTGATCCGCCCGGTCGAACGGGTGACCACATTGAGCACCTGACCGCTCAGTCCGCCAATATCGAGGCTGGCCCCGTCCACCACCTCCAGCCGGACCACATCGTCCAGCGGGATGCGCTGCAAGGCTTCGACCGGGCCGTTGGATTTGCCTGAAATGCGCCGCCCGTTGATCAGCACATTGGTATCGGCCTGCCCCAGGCCGCGCGCATCATCGGTATCGCGAATGGCAAAGCCGGGCACCTGCCGCGCCATGTCGAGCGCGGTGCGCGGGGCGAAACGGGCGAAATCCTCGGGCGTGAAGGTGCTGCGCGTGTTGGCGTCCGGGGCGGGCATGTCCGAGGGCGCGGCTTCGCTCGAGGGTGTCGAGGATGCCGGGGCCTCTTGCGCGGAGGCGGGCAGGCAAAGGCCTGCCGCGCCCATAAGCCACACAGCCGCCCCGCAGCGGATCAAGGAACGAAATGAGGCAGCGTGCATCGGCGGCGCTTGAAAGCAAACGGATCGCAATGTCGATAGGCAGCGGTGCACAGACCCGTCCAAATGCCTTTGTGAATCGATAAACGGGCTCGCCACTTAATCCGGCCTTGCACATCAGGCATGGGGTGTTCGACCACTCGGCACATGCTGCGGCGCAATGGTAGCTCCGGTGCCAACCGTCTTTTCATTGGCCCGCGCGCGCTTCGGTTGCTATACAGGACGGGAATTAAACCATCGGGGAGCGCCGCCTGTGGCAATCGCATTTTCTGTAAACGGCAAGCCCGTCAGCGTGGAGGCCGATGCCGACACGCCGCTGCTGTGGGCGCTGCGTGACAATCTCGGGCTGACCGGCACCAAGTTCGGTTGCGGCATTGCGGCTTGCGGGGCGTGCTCGGTGCATGTCGACGGCAACCTCACCCGCTCGTGCAGCGTGCCCGTCAGCGAGGTCGCGGGCAAGGCGGTGACCACGATCGAGGGCCTCAAGGCCGCCGATGGCACGCTCCACAAGGTGCAGGCCGCCTGGATCGAGGCGCAGGTGCCGCAATGCGGATACTGCCAGTCGGGCCAGATCATGGCCGCCGTGGCGCTGATCGAACAGGTCGGCACGCCGTCGGACGCGCAGATCGACGAGGCGATGACCAATATCTGCCGCTGCGGCACCTATCCGCGCATCCGCAAGGCGATCCTCGCCGCGACCGGCGCCGCCGCTGCCGCTCAGACGGGAGATGCATAATGGCCGATAACCCCAATCCCGATCTCGACCTGCCCGAAACCGCCGCTCCGGCGCCCAAGCCCAAGAAGAAGGGCATCAAGCGCCGCATCTTCCTCGCCGGTTCCGCGCTGGTGGTGGGCGGCGGCATCTTCGGCGTGTGGTGGACCGACAGCAGCGTCAAGGCCAAGGGCAATGCGCTGATCGGTGGGGAGGGCAAGTCGGCCTTCGGCAGCATCATGACCATCGCCGAGGACGATACCGTCACGGTCTTCTCGCCGCATATCGATTTCGGCCAGGGTTCGCACACCGCGCTCGCGCAGATGCTGGCGGACGAGCTTGATGCGGATTGGAACAAGGTCGCGATCGAGCAGGCCCCGGCTGACCTCGCCTTCGCCAACGCGTCGCTCGCCAAGGGCTTCCTGCCGACCATGGCGGGAGAGACGCTGGCAGGGCTGATCCCTGACGCAGTGATCGGCATGATGGCGCGCTCGATGCCGCTGATGATTACCGGCGGTTCCTCGGCGATCCGCTTCACCGGCGAGATCGCGATGCGCCGCACCGGCGCGGCGGTGCGCGCGGCGTTGATCGCG
>PNKW01000079.1 GCA_013822695.1 Erythrobacter sp.
CGCGGAGGCGATGCGGAAAACAACTACCAATCAATTGAGTTTCTCAGGCGGCGCCACCGGGAACGGCAGCGGGGCGACCGGCACGCCCTCCTCGATCAGCGCCTTGGCCTCGGCGAGGCTCGCCTGCCCGTGGATCGGGGCCTCGTCGCGCTCCCCATAATGCATCTTGCGGGTTTCCTCGGCGAACTTGTCGCCAACCCATGTGCTGCTCTTGAGCGCTTCGGCCTGCGCCTTGGCGAGGGCGGCAAGCGCTTTCTGCACCTCGGGCGGCATGGGCGAGTTAGCCATCGCCCGTGCTTCCGGGGCCCGGGTCTCGGGCGGGAGTACCTCTTGTCGGCTGTTGCCCTTGGCGGGCACGGCAGGGGCCATCGGCGCCTTGCTCACATCGGATGCGCCGCAAGCCGGACAGGCGAGCAGCCCGCGCGCACGCTGGTCCTCGAAATCACCCGAGGAGCCGAACCACCCTTCGAAGCGGTGGCCTTCAATGCAAGCGAGG
Source organism: Erythrobacter sp. (assembly GCA_013822695.1). Lineage (GTDB taxonomy): Bacteria > Pseudomonadota > Alphaproteobacteria > Sphingomonadales > Sphingomonadaceae > Erythrobacter. The sequence goes on from PNKW01000079.1 coordinate 497, forward strand.
TCGTATACGATCATGACGGATCAGGAATTGGTGATTTTCCGCCGGTTGGCAAGAGCGGGCACCTGCGCGCGCACTTCGGCGATCCGGGCAAGATCGATGTCGCAGAAGCCGAGGCCAGCTGCCTCGCCGCCCATGTCGAGCAGCACCTCGCCCCACGGATCGACCACGAGGCTGTGACCATAGGTCTCGCGTCCGTCTTCATGCGTGCCAACTTGGGCTGCGGCGATGACGAAGGCGCTCGCCTCGATTGCGCGGGCGCGCAGCATCACGTGCCAATGGGCCGCGCCGGTGGGCCGGGTGAAGGCGGCGGGCACGGCGATGGCGTCGCAGGCCCGGTCCCCCAGCGCGCCGAACAGCGCAGGGAAGCGCAGGTCATAGCATACGGTGAGGCCGAGCCGGCCGAGCGGCGTGCTGTCTACCGTCACCACCGCGCGCCCGGCCTCGTAGGCGTTGCTCTCGCGCCAGCTCTCGCCACTGGCGAGATCGACGTCGAACATGTGAATCTTGTCGTATGTGACAGGCGCAACCGCGCCGGGCGCAAAGAACATCGAACGGTTGGCATTCTTGCCGCCCTCAACCGCGACCGCCATCGAACCTAGCGCGAGCGTGACGCCAGTCTTTGCGGCAAGCGCGGCAAGGCGCGGTACGTAGGGCGATTGGCCCTGTGGCACGATGTGCGCCGCCGCGCGGGCGCGGTTGCGATCGAGCAGGATCGACATTTCGGGGGTGAACAGCACCTCGGCGCCCGCGGCAGCGGCTTCTTGCGCTGCCTCCTCGATCGCGAACAGATTGGCCTCGGGGTCGATGCCCGAGGTCATCTGGAACAGGGCGATTGTCGGCATCAGCCCGCCAGAAGCGCGTCGAGCTTGCCCGCCCTCTCGAGAGCGGCGAGATCGTCGGAGCCGCCAACGTGAAGCTCGCCGATGAAGATCTGCGGCACGGTCATCGCGTTCGGGGCGCGGGCCAGCATTTCGGCGCGCTTGGGCCCGCCCATGGTGATGTCATATTCGTTGAACGCGGCGCCCTTCTCGCTCAGCAAGCGCTTGGCGCGCACGCAGAAGGGGCAGGCGAATTTGGTATAGATGTCGATCTGGGGGGCGGCCATTTTGTCCCTCTTGAAAGCTAACGCGCAAAAACCAGATAGGGATAGTCGCCGCGTTTCGCCAGTCTCGGGAAGCGTCGGGCGGCACGGCGGGCGCTGCATCCGGCAGGCCCGTGTCAGAACCAGATCGCTCGAAGTGAGGATTTGCCAAATGTCGCGTTTCGATTTCACCCCCTATCGCCGCTCCACCGTGGGCTTCGACCGCCTGTTCGACCTGCTCGAGAACCAGGCGCGGCTCAATGCGGGCGACAATTACCCCCCCTTCAACATCTCGCGCCGGGGCGAGGACAATTACCGCATCACGCTCGCCGTGGCGGGCTTCCGTCCGGGCGATATTGACATCACCGCGCAGCAAAACCTGCTCGTCGTGCAGGGCAAGAAGCGTGACGAGGTCGAGGACGGCTCGGAACTGATCCATGTCGGCATCGCCAACCGCGGTTTCGAGCGCCGCTTCGAGCTCGCCGATTTCGTGCGGGTCGAGCGCGCGGACCTGGCCGACGGCTTGCTGATCATCGATCTCGTGCGCGAGGTTCCCGATGCGATGAAGCCGCGCAAGATCGCGATCGGCGGGACAGCGACGCTCACCGCCGTGCCGACCACCGATGGCGAGGATGAGGCCAGCGCGGCCTGATCGCGCATTGACGAAGGTCACGAATCAAAAGGGGGCGGATCTTGCGATCCGCCCCCGCGACTTGCGTCGCCTCGGCTGGGCCTATCCGTCCGGGTCGCAGAAGACGGACAAGATCAGCCAAGCTGGTATTCCGGAACTCGAACAACCGGGCAACTGCCAAAATGTCGCAGTTGCAGTCCAACGGACTAACGCTTGAGTTCCTAGAAAAGCGTGAAACCCAGCCTTGCGTCTAATGCGGAATGGCAATGCTGTGCAAGGCCTAACTGCAAAACTTGTAAGGAAACGACACGTCAAGTACGGCTTGCGAAACAAAGGATTGCAAATGGCATTTGAGCCTCCCTCGCACGCGGAGAACCGCGCAATGCAGGCGATCATTACCCTCCCCTAGGAGCGCCGGCCCGCACGGGTGGCAGCGCAAGAATCGACAAATCGCCTCCTACCCAGCGCCTTGCGACGGGCACACGCAGGCGAATCGCCAGCACTGCTCAGACGAGGCGCGACTGTTCCAGCGCGGCGGCGATGAAGCCGGCGAACAGCGGGTGCGGATCAAAGGGGCGCGACTTCAGCTCCGGGTGGAACTGCACCCCCACGAACCACGGGTGATCGGGCCGCTCGACGATCTCGGGCAGCAGGCCGTCGGGGCTCATGCCGGAAAAGATCAGGCCCTGCTTCTCGAGCGGCTCGATAAAGGCGCTGTTGACCTCATAGCGGTGGCGATGGCGCTCGGAGATCAGCTCGGCCCCGCCATAGATCTGCGAGGTGTGACTGTTGGGGCTCAGTTTGGCCGGATAGGCACCAAGCCGCATCGTCCCGCCGAGGTCGCCGCCCTCCTCGCGCTGCTGGAGACCTTCCTTGGTCATCCATTCGGTGATGATCCCCACCACCGGCGCGTCAGTCGGGCCGAATTCGGTGGAGGAGGCATGCTCGAAGCCCGCCGCGCGCGCGCCTTCGATGCAGGCCATCTGCATGCCGAGACAGATGCCGAAGAAGGGGACATTGCGCGTGCGGGCAAAGCGCACGCTGGCGATCTTGCCCTCGCTCCCGCGCTCGCCGAAGCCGCCGGGGACGAGGATGCCGTGCATCGGCTCCAGCTGGGCGATAATCTGGCTGTCATCGTCACCTTCGAAGATCTCGGCGTCGATCCAGCGGATGTTGACCTTCACCCGGTTGGCGAGGCCGCCGTGAACCAGCGCCTCGTTGAGGCTCTTGTAAGCGTCGGGCAGGCCGACATATTTACCCACCACCGCGATAGTGACTTCACCCTCGGGGTTGAAATTCCGCTCGGTCACGTCCTTCCACGCCGACAGGTCGGGCTCGGGCGCATCGGTGATGCCGAAGGCGCGCAGCACCTCGCGGTCGAGACCTTCGGCGTGATATTGCTCGGGCACCGAGTAGATCGAGGGCGCGTCGAGCGCCGGGATCACCGCTTCGGCGCGCACGTTGCAGAACTGCGCGATCTTGCGACGGTCGCTTTCGGGGATGGGGTGTTCGGCGCGGCACAGCAGGATATCGGGCTTGATCCCGAGCGCGGCGAGCTCGCGCACCGAGTGCTGGGTCGGCTTGGTCTTCAGCTCACCCGCAGCCTTGATATAGGGCACCAGCGTGACGTGGACGCTGACCGTCTGGAACGGCTCGAGCTCGTTACGAAGCTGGCGGATCGCTTCCATGAAGGGGAGCGATTCGATGTCGCCGACCGTCCCGCCGATCTCGCACAGGATGAAGTCATTGTCGCCCTGGTCGGCGAGCGCGAATTCCTTGATCGCGTCGGTGACGTGCGGGATCACCTGCACGGTCGCGCCCAGATAGTCACCGCGCCGTTCCTTGGCGATGATGTCGCGGTAGACGCGGCCCGAGGTGATGTTGTCGGCCTGGCTCGCCGAGACGCCGGTGAAGCGCTCGTAATGCCCGAGGTCGAGATCGGTCTCCGCCCCGTCGTCGGTCACATAGACCTCGCCGTGCTGATAGGGGCTCATCGTGCCCGGGTCGACGTTGAGATAGGGGTCGAACTTGCGGATGCGGACCTTGTAGCCGCGCGCCTGCAGCAGCGCCGCGAGCGATGCCGCCATGAGACCTTTGCCGAGCGAGGAGACCACGCCGCCGGTGATGAAAATGAACCGCGCCATGGGATTCGGGCCTTAAGCAACAGGAGGGATTCGGGGCAAGCGAATTGCGCCCTTCAGGCGGGCGCCATCCACAGTGCCGATGAGCGGCAACACCAAAGGGCGCGCCCGGCGGGGCGCGGCCCTTGATGTTGCGGGGGCAGGATTACTGCTTGGCCGGAGCGGCGGGCGCAGGTTCGGCCGGGGCCGGAGCGGGCGCGGCCGGATCAGCCGGGACCGGATCGGCGAGCAGATCGGGCTTGGCAGGGGCAGCCGCACCCGGCGCGTTGCGATCGAGCGTCGAGGTGACGGTCCCTGCGCTATTCTCCCGCGCGGCGAGCGCCGCCAGCAGGATCGAGAGCGCCACGAAGGCCACCGCCAGCCATTTGGTGGTGCGGGTCAGGAAGTCCGCTGCCCCGCGCGCGCCGAAAGCGCCGCCCGGGCTCGAGCCGATGCCGAGCCCGCCCCCTTCGGAGCGCTGCATCAGCACCACGCCGACCAGCGCGGCAGCCACAAGGGCCTGGATCACGGTGAGGAAGATGAACAGGGACATGAAGACGGTTCTCTAGCGGGGGCGAGCCACTCGCCCGGTTATCAATCTTGCGCGCCATGTAGGGGCTGGCGACCCGCGCGGCAAGCCCGCCCTCCGGGGCGGCCCGTCCGGCCTAGTTTTCGAAGGGTTCGCTGGCGGCGAGCGCGATGCCCATAAAGCTGTCGGCGGTAAGGCTCGCGCCCCCCACCAGTGCCCCGCCCACGTCAGGCACGGCGAAGATCGCCGCTGCGTTGTCAGGCTTGACCGAGCCGCCATAGAGAATGCGCACGTCGGGCCCCTGCTCTTCGCCCAGCAGTTCGATCAGCAGCGCGCGGATGACACTGTGCATTTCGGCAATGTCGTCGGTGGTCGCAGGCGTGCCGGTCCCGATCGCCCACAGCGGCTCATAGGCAACCGTCAGCCGCTCGGCGAGCTCGGCCGGAAGCTGCGCTGCTTCGGGGAGCGAGGCCTTGAGCTGCTTCTTCACGAAGGCCACCGCCTTGCCCGATTCGCGGGTGGCCGCGCTCTCACCGCAGCACAGGATTACCTTGAGCCCGGCAGCAAAGGCCGCGCCCGCCTTGGCGCGCACCAGCGCATCGCTCTCGCCGTGGCCGGTGCGGCGCTCGGAATGGCCGAGGATCACGAAGCTCGCGCCCGCATCGGCGACCATCGCCGCCGAGATGTCGCCGGTATGCGCGCCGCCATCCTCGTGATGGCAATCCTGCGCGCCGACTGCGATCTGCTCAGCCTCGCGGTGGATCGGATGGATCAGCGTGTAAGGCGGCGCGATCGCCACCTCGACCTTCATGTGGCGCTGTGCGGCACGGTCGATCGCGCGCGCTTCGGAGAGCATTGCGCGGGTGCCGTGCATTTTCCAGTTTCCGACGATATAGGGTCGGCGGGTCATGACAAGTCCTGCACTTCCTGCAAATTGAGAGGGTTGAGCCCGGCGGCCCAAAGGTTTTTCTTGTGATTCTGGTTCCGCTGTAATGCGCCGGAACCGCGTCCGCTAGCCGTGGAAGGTGCGGCTGTCAAAAGCATCGCGAACCTGTTGCCGCGCGGTCGCAGGGCCTATAAAGCGCGACGCCGAGCATTGCCGGCTGCCCCGGCCACTCCCGATGGGATCGACACGCACATGATTTCGTTTTTCCGCCGCTTTTTCGCTTCGAAGGTCGGCCTGCCTCTGGTTCTTGCGTTTCTCGCGCTGATCGCGGTCGCCTTTGCCGCAGGAGACCTGTCATCGACCAATTTCACGGGGATTTCAGGCGGGGACAAGCTCGCGGTGGTCGGCAGCCGCGACATTCCGCTGAGCGATCTGCCGTCTGCCGCGAATGCCGAATTGCGCGGCGCACGCCAGCAGAACCCGACGCTGACCATGCCCGAATTCGTCGCGCAGGGCGGACTTGATGCGGTGATCGAACAACTGATCGGCCGCTACACCGTGGGCGAGTATGGCCGCACCCATGGCCTGCGCGCGGGCGACAATCTGGTGAACAGCGAGATCCTCAAGATCCCCGCCTTCCAGGGCGCCACCGGCGAATTCGACCAGAAGACCTATGAAGCCGCGCTCCAGAATGCGGGGATCTCGGCCCAGACCTTCCGCCGCGATCTGGAAGACGGGCTGATCGAACAGCAATTGCTGCGCTCGGCGATCGTCGCGCCGCAGCTTCCCGAAAAGATCGCGCGCCAATATGCCGCACTGGTGCTGGAGAAGCGGAAAGGCGCCATCGCGCTGATCCCGAGCGCGGCCTTCGCGCCTGCGGGGAACCCGAGCGAGGCGCAGCTGGCCGCGTGGTACAAGGACAACCGCACGCAGTTCATCCGCCCCGAGCGCCGCACGCTGCGTTTCGCGGTGTTCGGCGGTGACAGCCTGAAGGTGAACGCCACGCCGACCGCGGCTGAAATTGCCGCACGCTACAAGCGCGATGCGGCGCAATATGCCGCCAGCGAGAAGCGCGCGATCACCACCTTCGTCGTCCCTACGCAGGACGCCGCCAAGTCGCTCGCCGCGCGGATCAGCGCCGGCGCCCCGATCGAGGCGGTCGCACGCGAGGCCGGCTTTACCGCCTCCAAGCTCGAACCGCAGGATCGCGAAGCCCTCGCCGGTTCGACCAGCTTCGCCTTCGCCCAGAACGCTTTCAAGGCGGCCAAGGGCGCAGTCATCGAGCCTGCGCAGGGCACGCTCGGCTGGTACGTCGCGCGGCTCGACAGCATCGAGAGCACCCCGGCACGCAGCCTCGCGCAGGCGACCCCCGAAATCACCGAAGCCTTGACCGCTGAGAAGCGCGCCGCCGCCATCGCCGACCGCGTCGCCGAAATCGAAAGCGAAATCGACGGCGGCACCGCGCTTGCCGACGTTGCCAAGGCCAACGGGCTGACGGTCGAGACCACGCCGCCGCTGCTCGCCAATGGTCAGGCCTTCGGCCAGCCCGACCTCCAGATCGTCCCGCAGCTCGCGCAGGTGCTCCAGACCGCGTTCCAGATGGAAGAGAGCGAGCCGCAGCTGGCACCGGTCGAAGGCGGCCAGCAGTTCGTGATCTTCGAGGTCGCCAAGGTCGAAGAAGCCGCCGCCCCGGCGCTGGCGCAGGTGCGCGACGAGGCGATTGCCGGCTGGAAGCGCGCGCAAGGCGCGATCCTGGCCAAGCAGGCCGCTGACCGGATCGTCGCCAAGGTGCGCGGCGGCACGAGTCTCGAGGCGGCGATGGCGGCTGAAAACAAGCCCGGCTTTGATCGCGAGGTGATCGACATCTCGCGCCGCGAGCTGCTTGCCCAGCAGCGCGGCCGCATCGCGCCGCCGCTGGTGCTGCTGTTCAGCATGGCCGAGGGCACCACCAAACCGCTCGAAGGCCCGCGCAATCTCGGCTGGTACATCGTCGATCTGGAGGACATCAGCACCCTGCCGCTCGACAAGGAGCCCGAGCTGATCGTGCAGACCCGCCAGCAGCTTGGCGCCTCGCTGACCGGCGAATATCGCCAGCAGGCCGTCGCGGCGATGCGCAAGGAGCTGGGCGTGACCCGCAACGAGGCGGGGATCGCCACGGTGCGCAAGCAGCTCGCCGGCGACGCGGCGCAATAGGGCCTGATAAACCCCGTGAGCCTTTCGTGACCCCCGCAAGCCCTGCAGGCCTGCCCGAAAACGCTGCCGCCGCCACCGCCAGCCTTGCCGCCGGACGGCCGAGCCTCGTGTGGCGGCGGATCATCGCCGACAGCGACACGCCGGTGGGCGCGGCGCGGCGGCTGATCGTGCCCGGACGCGGTGACTTCCTGCTCGAAAGTGTCGAAGGCGGCGAGGTGCGCGGGCGCTACAGCCTGCTCGGGCTCGACCCCGATCTGGTGTTCCGCGCACGGGGCGACTCGGCCGAGGTCAACCGCAACTGGAAGTTCGACGCCGCAGCCTTCACACCGCTGGCAGGCGGTGCGCTCGCCGAACTGCGCGCGCTCGCCGACGCCTGCCGGATCGATCCCATGCCCGAAGGCCTGCCGCCTGCACTAGCGTGTCTGGTGGGCTATCTCGGGTACGAGACCATCGGGCTGGTCGAAACCCTGCCGCGCGCACCCGACAGTCCGCTTGACCTTCCCGACATGCTGTTCGTGCGGCCGACGGTGATCCTGGTGTTCGACGGGCTGACCAATGCGCTCTTTGCAATTGCGCCGGTCTGGGAGGCGGCTGACCCGCAAGCTGCGGTCGAGCGCGCGGGCGATCGAATCGATGCGACGCTGAGCCAGCTTGGGCAGCCAATGCCTGCGGCCGAAGCCGACACGTTGCCGGACACCCTCCCCGAACTTGCCCCGATCATCGCGCCCGACGACTACAAGGCGATGGCACTCGCGGCCAAGGACTACATCCTTGCAGGCGACATCTTTCAGGTCGTGCTCGCGCAGCGTTTCACCTGCCCCTTCACCCTGTCCCCGCTGGCGCTCTATCGTGCCCTCAGGCGGGTGAACCCCTCGCCCTTCCTCTATTTCCTCGATCTGCCCGGCTTTGCGCTGGTCGGCTCGAGCCCCGAGATTCTGGTGCGGGTGCGTGAGGGTGAGGTCACCATCCGCCCCATCGCTGGCACCCGCCCTCGCGGCGCGACGCGCGAGGAGGACATTGCCAACGAAGCGAGCCTGCTCGCCGACCCCAAGGAGCGCGCCGAGCATCTGATGCTGCTCGATCTGGGCCGCAATGATGTGGGCCGGGTGGCGGCGGCGGGCACGGTGGAGGTCACGGGCAGCTTCACCATCGAGCGCTACAGCCACGTGATGCACATCGTCAGCAATGTGGTGGGCGCGCTGGCGGCGAACCGCGACGCATTGGACGCGCTGTTCGCAGGGTTCCCGGCGGGCACGGTGTCAGGTGCGCCCAAAATCCGCGCCTGCGAGATCATCGCCCAATTGGAACCCGAGACGCGCGGCGCCTATGCTGGGGGCGTCGGTTATTTCGCGCCCGATGGCAGCCTCGACAGCTGCATCGTCCTCAGAACCGCGGTGGTGAAGGACGGGGTGATGCACGTGCAGGCGGGCGCGGGGATCGTCGCCGATTCCGACCCTGATTACGAGCTCGCCGAATGCCGCGCGAAGGCCGGCGCGCTGATCGCCGCCGCGCGCGAGGCGGTGCGGGTCGCGGGCGAGCCGGGGTACGGACAATGACACGCGTTGCCCTTGCTCTTGCCGCGACCCTGCTGCTCGCCGCCTGCTCGGAAGCCCCTGCGGGCGAGGCGTTGGTCACGGTCAAGTTCGACGGCTCCGACGCCGAGGAGCCGCTCGCCGCGCCCACCGAGACCGCCGCGCCCGACCTCGGCCCCTCGGCCTGCGAGAGCGTCACTTTCGACAGCGTCGCCCTCACCCACTGCATCGCAGATCCCGCGCAGCACCGGATCGAAATGGCCAACCTCGGCGCGGACAAGCAGCCCTTCGGCAGCCTCACTGCTTTTGCCGCGAGCGTCGATCCTGCGCAGGTCGCCTTCGCCATCAACGGCGGGATGTATGGCGATGACCTCAAGGCGATCGGCTACTACGTCCAGAACGGCGAGCGGCTGAAGGAGCTCAACCGCGCGGACGGCGAGGGCAATTTCTACATGAAGCCCAACGGGGTGTTCTTCGGCACCGGAGCCAAGTGGCAGGTGATGGGGAGCAACACCTTCTTCAACACCGTGGGTGACCGGCCGCAGTTCGGCACCCAGTCCGGTCCGCTGCTGCTGGTCGACGGCAAGCTCCACCCCGAGGTGCAGGACGACGGCCCCTCCAAGGCGATCCGCAACGCGGTCGGCGTCGATGCGGGCGGCAAGGCGCATTTCGTGATTTCCGACGCGCCGGTCAGCTTCGGCCAGCTCGCGCGCTATTACCGCGATGTGCTGAAGGTGAAACAAGCGCTCTATCTCGACGGGGCGATATCCTCGCTGTGGGACCCAGCCCGAGCACGCCTCGACAAGGGCCGCGTCGGCCCGATCATCGTGGTCACCAAGCGCGAGGCTAAACCCGCTGCGGCTTCATCAGAGGCGCCCGAGCAATGATCCTTGTCATCGACAATTACGACAGCTTCACCTTCAACCTCGTCCACTACCTGATGGAGCTGGGGGCCGAGGTGCGGGTCGAGCGCAACGACGCGCTGACCGCAGCCGAGGCGGTCCGCACCAACGCGGCGGGGTTTCTCATCTCGCCCGGCCCTTGCACGCCCAATGAGGCGGGCATCAGCCTCGATCTGGTCGCGGCCTGTGCGGACGCGGGCAAGCCCTTGATGGGCGTGTGCCTCGGCCACCAGGCGATCGGGCAGCATTTCGGCGGCACCGTCCAGCGCGGCGGGCTGATGCATGGCAAGACCTCGCCCGTCACCCACGACGGGACGGGGGTTTTCGCCGGGCTCCCCAGCCCCTTCATTGCCACACGCTATCACTCGCTTGAAGTCGTGAACGTGCCTGCCGAGCTGATCGACAATGCCCATGCCGAGACCCCGGGCAGCGATCACCCCAGCGTGATGGGCTTCCGCCACGCGGAGCTTCCGATCCACTCGGTACAGTTCCACCCCGAGAGCATCGCCACCGAGCACGGCCATGCCCTGCTCGCCAACTTCGTGCGCCTGTGCGGGCTGGAGCCGGTGCTGCCCGCAAGGCTGACCGCATGACCACCCTCCCCGACATCACTTCGCCCCTCAGCGAGGCCGAGGCCGAGGCAGCCTTCGGCACGCTGCTCGACGGTGCGCCTTCGGAAGACGAGATCGCCGATTTCCTCGTCGCCCTCTCGGCGCGTGGCGAGACCGCGGACGAGATCGCGGGCGCGGCGCGGGCGCTGCGCGCGCGGCTGATCCCGATTGCCTCGCCCGAGGGCGCGATCGACGTCTGCGGCACCGGGGGCGACGGGCACCACACGCTTAATGTCTCGACCGCCGTCAGCCTCGTGGTCGCAGCCTGCGAGGTGCCGGTCGCCAAGCACGGCAACCGCGCGGCCAGCTCGAAAGCGGGCGCGGCGGATACTTTGGAAGCGCTCGGGCTCGACATGGACGCCGCCGGGCGGACGGCGGAAAAGACCCTCGCGGAAATCGGCATCTGTTTCCTCTTCGCGAAGAACCACCACCCCGCGATGGCGCGAATCCAGCCCATCCGGGTGCGCATCGGCCAGCGCACGATCTTCAACCTGATGGGCCCGCTCTCCAACCCGGCAGGTGTGACCAGCCAGCTGATCGGCATCGCCCGCCCCGCCTATGTGCCCATTTACGCGGGCGCGATGGCGCGATTGGGCACAGGCAAGTCGCTGATCGTCTCGGGCGACGAGGGGCTGGACGAGCTAAGCCTCGCAGGCGGCAACGAGGTCGCGGTGGTGACCGGCAACGCCGTGCGCCTGGAGCGCATCGACGCAGCCGCCGTCGGCCTCCCCCATGCGCCGATCGAGGCGATCCGCGGCGATGACGCAAAGCACAACGCGGCGGCCCTCAAGGCGCTGCTGATGGGCACCCCCGGGCCCTACCGGGATGCGGTGCTGTTCAACGCGGCGGGCGCGCTCACAGTGGCGGGGCGCGGCGGGGATTGGAGCGAGCGGGCCGCCATAGCCGCCGAGGCGCTCGATTCGGGCGCGGCGCTGGCCTTGCTGGAACGCTGGATTGCTTTAGCAAAGTGAGACGATGAACAAACTCGAGGAAATCTGCGCCGCCAAGCGCATGGAAGTCGCCGCCCGCAAGGCCGCGACCACCATCGCCGCGCTCGAAGCTGCCGCCGCCGCGCAAACGCCGCCACGCGGGTTCGAGGCGGCTTTGCGTGCCAAGGCCGCCTCCGGCTTCGCACTCATCGCCGAGATCAAGAAGGCTAGCCCCTCCAAGGGCCTGATCCGCGCCGACTTCCGCCCCGCCGAACACGCCGCCGCCTACGAGGCGGGGCGCGCGGCGTGCCTTTCGGTGCTGACCGATGCGCCCTATTTCCAAGGCCACGAGGATTATCTGGTCGAGGCCCGCAGTGCCTGCGCCCTCCCCGTGCTGCGCAAAGAATTCATGGTCGATCCCTGGCAATGTCTCGAAGCGCGCGCCATCGGGGCCGATGCGATCCTGATCATCGTCGCTGCGCTCGAAGACGCCGCGATGGCTGAGATCGAAGCCGCCGCGACCGAACTCGGCATGGACGTGCTGGTCGAGGTGCATGACGAGGCCGAGATGGAGCGCGCCGCCGCCACGCTCACATCGCGCCTGATCGGAGTCAACAACCGCGACCTCAAGACCTTCACCACCTCGCTCGCCGTCACCGAACGCCTCGCCCCGCTCGCGCCCGAAGGCACGCTGCTGGTCGGCGAGAGCGGGATTAACACCCACGAGGATTGCCAGCGCCTCGCGTGCGCGGGGGTGCGCACCTTCCTCGTCGGAGAAAGCCTGATGCGCGCTGACGATATTGCGAGTGCCACCGCGGCGCTGCTCGGGACACAAGCGGCGGCATGAGCAGCCTTACCCATATCGACGATGAAGGCGCGGCGCGGATGGTCGACGTCGGCGCCAAGGCCGCGACTGCGCGGCGCGCGGTGGCGAGCGGGCGGATCACCATGGGCGCGGACGTGCTCGCCGCAATACGGGAAGGCAACGCGCCCAAGGGCGACGTGCTCTCGGCCGCGCGCATCGCCGGCATCATGGCCGCCAAGCGCACCGGCGAGCTGATCCCGCTGTGCCATCCGCTCGGGCTGGAAGCGGTGAACATCGACTTCGACTACGAAGACGCCGACGGTTCCGGGGCCATCCGCGCCACCGCCACTGCCTCGCTGACCGGCAAGACCGGGGTCGAGATGGAGGCGATGACCGCGGTCTCGGTCGCGCTGCTGACGATCTATGACATGGCCAAGGCGCTCGACAAGGGCATGGTGATCGAAGGTGTGCGCCTGATCGCCAAGAGCGGCGGCAAGTCGGGCGACTGGAGCGCGCCTGCTTGAGCGAGCTGCTCGGTCTCGAGGAAGCGCAGACAAGGCTGCTCGCGCTGGTGCCGCAGCTGCCGCTCGATACGGCGCCGGTTGACGCGGCGCTCGGCCGCTTCCTTGCCGAAGACCTGCGCGCCGCACGCACTCAGCCTCCTGCTGACCTCTCGGCGATGGACGGATATGCGCTTTCGCCTGGGGCTGGCCCGTGGCGGATGGTCGGCGAGAGCCGCGCGGGCGCGCCCTACGCCGCAGCGCTTGCCTCCGGCGAGGCGTCGCGCATCTCGACAGGCGCGATCGTGCCCGAGGGCGCGGACCGGGTGCTGCTCCAGGAGGACGCAGTCCGGGAAGGCGAGAGCGTCATCGCCACCGATCTGCCGCCGCCCGGTCGCCATATCCGCAAACGCGGCTTCGACTTCGCCGCGGGCGACCTGCTGCTCTCGCGTGGCACCTGCATCACCCCCGCCCGCCTCGCGCTGGCGCTCGCTGCCGGTCATGGCACGGTCACGGTCCCGCGCTGCCTGCGCGTGGCGGTGATGGATTCGGGCGACGAGCTCAGCCCCGATCCCGCCGCCTGCCTCCCCCACCAGATCCCGGCGAGCAACGCCGCGATGATTGCCGCGATGATCGCGCCGCTCGGCTGCGACGTGACCCGCATCGGACCGGTGCCCGATGACCGCGCCGCCCTCGCCGCCGCGCTGGCGCAGGCGGAGGGCGCGGACGTTCTCGTCACATCCGGCGGGGCCTCGGTCGGCGATCATGACCTGATCAAGCCCGCGCTCGCCGACTGGGGCGCCGAGACCGCCTTCTGGCGCGTCGCGATCAAGCCGGGCAAGCCGCTGCTGGTCGCCACCAGAGGGGCGCAGGTGATCCTCGGCCTGCCCGGCAATCCCGTGTCGAGCTTCGTCACCGCCTTCCTCTTCGCCTTGCCGCTGGTGCGCGCGGCGATGGGCGATCCCGACCCACTGCCGCGCGCGATCACGATGATTGCGGGCGAGGACCTGCCGCCGACCGAACGCCGCCGCGAGTTCCTGCGAGGCGTGGTCGAGGGTGACCGCGTGCGCCTCGCCGGATCGCAGGACTCCTCGGCGCTCTCGGCGCTGGCGGCGGCGGATGCGCTCATCGACCGTCCGGCGGGCTCAGCGGCGGTCAGGGCCGGAGACGCGGTGCGGGTGTTCCTGCTCCAAAACGGCTGAATTGCGCGGGTTGCTGGCGGGCGGCGCTTGACTTGCGCGAACGGGTTGCCTAATTGTTCCTTGTTCGTTCACCTTAATGGCAGAACGACGAGTGCAGGCAACGCACCAAACATCAGGTGCCTCTTGGCGCACGCAAGGGATTGGCACGCTTTGCCTCACCGGGCGCGGCGTGGGTGCGACCACAGGAGAATTGACCAATGCTGACCGCAAAACAGCGCGAGCTGATCGTCTTCATCCAGCAGCGGCTCGAGGAAACGGGCATCTCGCCCAGTTTCGAGGAAATGAAGGAAGCGCTCGACCTCAAGAGCAAGTCGGGCGTGCACCGGCTTATCTCCGCGCTAGAAGAGCGCGGCTTCCTGCGCCGCCTGCCCAACCGGGCGCGGGCGCTCGAGGTGATCCGTGAACCGGGCGACACCACCCCGGCGCGCAGCTCCTCGACCGCGAGCGACAACGTGGTTGCAATGCCTGCCACGCGTGTCCCCCAGCGCGAGGCAGCGAACGATGTGGTCGAGCTTCCGCTCCACGGGCGGATTGCCGCCGGTGCCCCGATCGAGGCGCTCGAAGGCCAGTCGACCCTGCCGGTTCCGGCCGCGCTGCTCGGCCCGGGCGAGCA
>PNKW01000080.1 GCA_013822695.1 Erythrobacter sp.
CGTCAGCGAAAGCATCACCAGCGGCGCGGTCAGCGCGGTGTTGGCGATGGTGTTGATCAGCATCTGCACCGAAATCGGCGTCGCCAGCGAGAGCAGGCTGATGCCGATGCCGTAGACAGCCGCGAGCCAGTAGAAATTCGCCTCCGGCTTCAGGATGTCGAAGAAGATCCTGAAGAACTTCACCAGCGAGATCCTGGAGCCGTAACTTTGGCCTTCGCCTGCCATGTCAGCCTTTCCGTTGCGAACCCCGTGTGCCTGCGGCGCAGTGCCCCGGGAGCGGGGCGCCGCCGCAGTGTCTTGCCTCTATTGCAACCGTCACGCGCCGCAAGCGAACAATGGTCCAGAGCCTTGCGAGTTCCTTGCGTGACAATATGTGCAAATTCTTGAGGATACAGGGGTTGGCGAATAATGAGAGGTAATAAAGTATCGCGGCCCCCGATAGCGCGCAAAGCTTGCGGGCAGATGAACCGCGCGCGCATAGAGCATCTGTAATGGCCGCCTCGCAGATCAACTTGCCGCGGATCGACGCTGATGTGCTGCTGGTGGGCGGCGGGCATGCGCATGTCGCGGTGCTCGCCGACTGGATCCGGCGCGGCGTGCCCCAAGGCGCGCGCGCCGTGCTGCTGACGCCTGATCCCGTCTTGCGCTATTCGGGAATGGTGCCCGGCTGGCTCGCGGGGCAGCACGCGATAAGCGACGGACTGGTCGATCTCGCCGCGCTGGCGGCGCGCGCTGGGGTGGAGCTTGTGCTCGACCGCTGCGCCGCGCTCGATCCCGAGGCGCGGCGTGTGAAGACGGCGGGCGGGCAGGAGATCGCCTTCACCATCGCCAGCTTCGACACCGGCGGGGTGGGGCGCGGCGCTGCGCTGCTGGGCAAGGATCCAAGGATCGTCGAGGTGCGCCCGATCGGGGCCTTTGTCGAGCGTCTCGCCGGCTTGCGCGCGTCGGGGCAAGGGCTGGCGCATGTGGTGATCGCGGGCGGCGGGGCGGGGGGCGTGGAGCTGGCCTTCGGCCTGAGAAATCTGGCGGGCGCCGCGCCGCGTCCTGAAGTAAGGTTGGTGACAGGCACAAGCGGCCTGCTCCCCGGCTTTGCGGATGGCGTGCGGCGGCGCGTTGCCAAGTCTCTCGCGCGGCAGGGGATCGCGGTGATCGTGGCCGATGCGGCGTTCGAGCGCGGCACGCCAATCGCTGGCGGGCAATGGCTCGAACCGGTGGATCTGATCATCGCCGCCACCGGCAGCGCCGCGCCCGGCTGGGTGCCCGTCTCCGGAATCGCCACCGATGCAGCCGGCTTTCTGAGCGTCGACGCGCACCACCGCTCGCCCTCGCACCCGCATATCTTCGCCGCCGGGGACGTCGCCGCGCGCACCGACCGGCCGCTGGCGCATGCAGGCGTGCACGCGGTGTTTGCCGGGCCGGTGCTCGCCGCCAATCTGCGCAAGGCGGCGGCGGGCGAGGCTCCGCAGGCTGCCTACCGCCCGCGCTGGAACAATCTCTACCTGATGAACACCGGCGACGGCTCGGCGATCCTCAGCTATGGGCCGCTGAGCGCGCAAGGGCCGTGGGTGCTCGCGCTCAAGCACTGGATCGACAAACGCTGGATTGCGAAATACGCTGCGCTTGCGAAGAGCGAGTAACAATCCGGGGCCTGACGCCGAATGCCCGACAAGGGAGTTCCACTGTGAAAAAACTTGCTGTCCTCGCCGTTCTGGCCGCGCTGGTCGCTGCCTACTTCATCTTCGATATCGGGCAATATCTGACGCTCGAGGGGGTCAAGGCCCTCGCGGCCGATCTGGCGGCATTCCAGCAGCGCAATGCGCTGGCGGTGATTGCGGGGTTCTTCCTCGCCTATGTCGTGGTCGCCGGTGCCTCGCTGCCGGGGGCCGCGATCATGACGCTGGCCGCCGGAGCCTTGTTCGACCTTGTGTTGGGCACGATCATTGTCTCTTTCGCATCAACCATCGGGGCAACGCTTGCCTTCCTCTCCTCCCGCTATGTGCTGCGGGACAGTATCGAGGCGCAGTTCGGCGAACGGTTGAAGGCGATCAACACCGGGCTGGAACGGGACGGGGCGTTTTACTTGTTTTCCTTGCGGATGATCCCGGTCTTCCCTTTCTTCATTGTCAATCTGGTGATGGGCCTGACGCGCATCCGCACGCTGACCTTTGCGCTGGTGAGTCAGGCGGGCATGCTGCTGGGCACCATCGTTTACGTGAACGCGGGCACCCAGCTGGCGCAGATCGACAGCCTGTCCGGGATTGCATCGCCCGCAGTGATCGGCAGCTTCGTGCTGCTTGGCATCGTGCCGTGGCTCGCCAAGGGGGTGATCGGGATGCTCAAGCGCCGCAAGGTCTATGCCGGGTTCACCAAGCCCAAGGCCTTCGACCGCAATCTGGTGGTGATCGGCGCAGGCTCGGCGGGGCTGGTGTCCTCGCTGATCGCGGCGACGGTGAAGGCCAAGGTGACGCTGGTCGAGGCGCACGAGATGGGCGGCGATTGCCTCAACACCGGCTGCGTGCCCTCCAAGGCGATCATCAAGAGCGCCAAGGTCGCCGCGACCATGCGCCATGCCGACCGCTATGGCCTGACGGCGCATGAGCCCGAGGTGCCGTTCAAGGCGGTGATCGCGCGCGTGCTCGACACCATCAAGACCATCGAGCCGCATGACAGCGTGGAGCGTTACACCGGCCTCGGCGTCGATGTGGTCAAGGGCTACGCCAAGATCATCGATCCCTGGACGGTCGAGATCGCCTTGAACGAAGGCGGCACGCAGCGTCTCACCACCCGCTCGATCATCATCGCCAGCGGGGCCGAGCCGGTGGTGCCGCCGATCCCGGGGATCGCCGAAAGCGGCTACCTCACCAGCGAGACCATGTGGCAGGCCTTCGCCGCGATGGACGCCGCGCCTGCGCGCGTGGTGGTGCTCGGCGGCGGGCCGATCGGCTGCGAGATCGCGCAGTCGCTCGCCCGGCTCGGCAGCGGCGTCACCCAGATCGAGATGGCCGACGCGGTGCTGGGGCGCGAAGATGCCGATGTCTCGGCACTCGCCAAGGAATCGCTCGAAGCTGACGGGGTGCGCGTGCTCACCGGCCACAAGGCGGTGCGGATCGAGGATCGCACCCTGATCGCGGAAGCGGGCGGGACCGAGGTTGCCGTGCCCTTTGACGCTCTCATCGTCGCCATCGGCAGAAAGGCGCGGCTGACAGGCTTCGGGCTCGAAGACATCGGGGTGGATGTGGCCAAGACCGTGGTCACCGACGAATTCCTCGCCACCAAGTTCCCCAACATCTTCGCCGCGGGCGACGTCGCCGGGCCCTACCAGTTCACCCACACGGCGAGCCATCAGGCCTGGTATGCCAGCGTCAACGCGCTGTTCGGCATGTTCCGCAAGTTCAAGGCGGACTACCGCGTGATCCCTGCGGTCACCTTCCTCGATCCTGAAGTCGCGCGCGTCGGCCTCAACGAGCGCGAGGCGGCGGAGCAGGGCATCGCCGTCGAAGTCACCCGCTATGACCTCGACGATCTCGACCGTGCGATTGCCGAGAGCGAGACCCGGGGTTTCGTCAAGGTGCTCACGCCCGCGGGCGGCAAGGACAAGGTGCTGGGCGCCACCATCGTCGGTGCGCACGCGGGTGAGCTGCTTGCCGAATATGTGCTGGCGATGAAGCACGGGATCGGCCTCAACAAGATCCTCGGCACGATCCACGCCTACCCGACCATGGTGGAAGCCAACAAGTTTGCGGCCGGAAACTGGAAGAAGGCGCACAAGCCCGAGGGGCTGCTCAAGTGGGTCGAACGTTACCACACGTGGATGCGCGGCTGATCGGGGGCTGGCGCTTGTCCCCCGCTTGGGCAAGAAAGGCGCGCATATCCGGATACGGGGCCGCTTAGGGGGAATGCTTGGAACTGTTCGATAGCTTGCGCGGGATTATCGGCATCGCCGTGCTGATGGGTCTTGCATGGGCTGTCAGCGAAAACCGCAAGAGCCTGCCCGGCTGGCGCTGGATTGCGGGCGCCCTGCTGTTGCAGGGCCTTCTTGCCGTGCTGATCGTGCGCGTTCCCGCGGTGTGGGCAGCAGTCGGTCTCGTCAACAACGCCGTGAGTGCGGTCGAGGCGGCGACGCTCAAGGGCTCGGCCTACATGTTCGGCTATCTTGGCGGGGCCGAGCTGCCCTTCGCGCTCAAGAAGGGCGCGCAGCCGCCGCTGGTGATCGCCTTCCAGATCCTGCCGCTGGTGATCGTCTTCTCCGCGCTTTCGGCGCTGCTGTGGCACTGGGGGGTGCTGCGCTGGATCGTGAACGGGCTCAGCTTCCTGCTGCGCCGCTCGCTGGGCGTCTCCGGGGTGGTCGGCCTGTCGGGCGGGGCGAGCGTGTTCCTCGGCCCGGTCGAGGCGCCGCTGGTGACCCGCGCCTATTTCGGCAAGGTGTCTCGCTCCGAGCTGTTCCAGATCATGACCCTGACCATGGCGACCATCTCGGGCGCGATCCTGATCCTCTATGCCACGACGCTCAAGGCCACAGTGCCCGATGCTGTCGGCCACATGATCTCGGCCTCGCTGATCTCGCTTCCGGCCGCGCTGTTGATCGCCCGGCTGATGGTGCCCCCGTCCGCCGATGACACCGCGACCGCAGTCGATGCCGAAGATGCCGGGCTCAGATACGAGAGCAGCATCGATGCCATCATCAAGGGCACGCTGGACGGGATGCAGCTGTTCCTCGCGGTGATCGCGGTGATCATCACGGTCTTTGCGCTGGTAGCGCTGGTCGACATGGCGCTGGCTGCAACGGCGCTGACGGTGGAGGGCGCGCCGCTCAGCTTGAAGCGCATCCTCGGCTGGGGCCTTGCGCCCTTTATGTGGCTCTTGGGCGTGCCGTGGGGCGAGGCGCAGGCTGCCGGGGGGCTAATGGGCACCAAGGCGGTGCTCAACGAATATGTCGCCTATCTCGAACTCGCCGCACTGCCCGCCGGGACGCTGGGGCCGAGGGCGACATTGATCGTCACCTACGCGCTGTGCGGGGTCGCGAACCTTGCCAGCGTCGGCCTCCTGGTCTCGACCATCGGCACCCTGTGTCCCGAGCGCCGCGCCGAGGTCGCAGGGTTGGGGATGAAAAGCTGGATCAGCGGCAATCTGGCGAGCGCCATGACGGGTGCGTGGATCGGGCTGGTGACATGGTGAGGGTCATGCATTTACCCCTCCGTCAGCGCCTCGCGGCGCTGCCACCTCCCCATTCGTTCCGAACGGGGAGGGACGGGACGCGCCAAGTGCCTCCCTGTTCCGAAGGAATGGGGAGGGGGACCGCCCGCGCAGCGGGTGGTGGAGGGGTCATCCGCCATGCTTGACGCCAAACTCCGCCCCCTGATCGACCCGCCCTTGAACGCCATCGGCCGCGCGCTCGCCAAGGCGGGGATCAGTGCCAACGCCATCACCTTTGCAGGCCTTGCGCTCGGCCTTGGCGGGGCCGCCGCCATTGCCCTCGGCCATATCGGCTGGGGGCTGGCGTTGATCCTTGCCAACCGGTTGCTCGACGGGCTCGACGGCGCGGTGGCGCGGGTGCGGGGCCCTTCCGACCTCGGCGGCTATTTCGATATCGTCGCCGACTTCGCCTTCTATGTCAGCATTCCGCTCGGCTTCGGCATCCTCGCCCCCGCCAACACCCTTCCCGCGCTGGTGCTGGTGGCGAGCTTCGTGCTCACCGGCGTCAGCTTCCTCGCCTTCGCGGTGATCGCGGGCAAGCGCGGGGACACCACCGAGGCGCACGGGCGAAAGAGCTTCTTCTACTCCACCGGCCTCGCCGAGGGCACCGAGACCATCGCCGTGTTCATCGCCATGTGCCTGCTGCCGGCATGGTTCGGGCCAATCGCCTATGGCTATGCCGCGCTGTGCACGCTCACCGTGTTCCAGCGCAGCGCGATGGCGGTATCGGCCTTCAGGGATTAGCGCGCCGCCGTCCCCAGCAGCGCCTCGGTCCGGCCGCGCAGATCATTGATGCGTGCGGTGTTGGCACCGAGATCGCTCACGCCGACGCGGCTCACCGAGCGGAAGTCGATCTGCGCATCGCCGACGCGGGCGACGACATCGTCCTTGAAGCCGAACCAGAAGCTCGTCGCGACGCCCTCGACCGTGCCCGCCGCCTCGTCCGCGCGGATGTCGGTGAGGCCCATCGCGGTCATCGCCGCCTTGACTGCGGCAATACCCGCCACCTTGTCCGCTCCGCCCAAGGGCAAGGGGGCGGGGCGGTCGGGACTGGCAGTGATGATCTGCGCAAGGCTCTTGACCGCCAGCTCGTCCGAAACGCGCCCCTGATAGGGCTTCAGTTGGCCGATCGGGGTCTGATAGTCGTTGACCGGATTGAACGCGGCCCCAGACCGCTCGGCCATCACGGCGGCGGAGAAGACCGGCGGGTTGCCGGTGTCGGTGGCGATGTCGGAGATCGGGTTTGCGGCCGCCTTGCCGCCGAGGCCCGCGAGCATGCCGAACACCCCAAGCACCGCCAGCAGCGCCGTCCCCGCCACCGCCAAGGGCACCGTCCGCCGCGGCTTGGCACGGATTGCCAGCACCAGCGACACCAGCGCGACGAGCCCGAGGATGCCAAGCAGGATCGGCCCGCCCGCGATCGTCATCGTGAGGAGGCCGAACTGCCAGCTCCAGATGCCGAACTTGGTGCCCAGGGCGGCGATCACGAACCACAGGGGTACGATCGCCATCAGGGCCAGCGTCAGCTTGGTCGATTTGGGGGTAGGGTTCATCGGCGGGTTGATTGGCGTGTTCATGGGGGCGAGCATAGCGCGCGTCACACCCATGGCAATGCCTGCAAACAAGCGCGTTGCGGCAGCCTTGGAACCGTCGGCGATCTTCGTGCGTTAGGGGCTGGCGGACTTGGGGAAAGGGGCGCCTGCCATGCGTGAAGTCCCGCTTTTCTTGCCCGGGAATGTGGAGTAAGGCCCGCTTGGATGCGGGAGGAACTGAATTGTTCAGAGGACAAACGACTATGAAGCGTAATTTCCTGATGGGCGCAGCTGCGCTGGCAGCACTCGCCACCCTTTCGGCTTGCGGTGGCAAGACCGAAGAAAAAGCAGCGGCTCCGGCGGCACCCGAAGCGGCTGCTCCGGCTGAAACCGCCGCCGCCACTCCGGCCGCGGCTGCTGCCGATCCCGGTGCGAAGCTCGAATATGCCAGCTTTACCGGCGATGCCGCTGCGGGCGAAAAGGTCTTCGCCGCATGCCGCACCTGCCACGTGTTTGATGAGGGTGTGAACCGCGTCGGCCCGTCGCTGCACAAGGTCGTTGGTCGCAAGTCGGGCTCGGTTGCCGGCTTCTCCTATTCGGACGCCAACAAGAACAGCGGCATCACCTGGACGCCGCAGATCCTGTTCGAATACCTCAAGGATCCCAAGGGCTACATCCCGGGCACCAAGATGAACTTCCCGGGCGTCAAGGACGACCAGAAGCGCGCCGACCTCGTCGCCTATCTGGAAGCGCAATCCAAGTAAGGGTTGGCGAAGTAATCGGCTGGCCCTCAGGGCCAGGAAAAAACGGGCGGTGCAGCATGCCTGCGCCGCCCTTTTTCGTGGCTCCCCTCAGGCCGCGACGAGCAGGCGCTCGTCAACCGGGCAGTGGCGGGCGAGGTATTCCTCGTGCGTGGGAAGCGTGCCGACTGCGCGCGCGGTGAGGGTCTTCACATTGGCGAGGAACTCGGCGAGCTGCGCGTCGCTGATCTGGTCGGCCATCGGATCGTAATCGGCGGGCATCACCCCCTGGCCCAGCATCACCTGCACCCAGCTTGCGTTCTGGAACAGATCGTCCACGTCGCGGCCCACCCGGCCCGAGGCGGCGAACAGCGCGATCTTGTGGGTGAGGCTGTCAGGCACCTCCATGTGCTTGCAATAGCGCCAGAACTCGGTGTCCTCGCGCGCGGTCTGGTGGTAGTGCAGGATCAGGAAGTCGCGGATCTGCGCGAATTCGGCGGCGCAGCGGCGGTTGTATTCCTCGCGCATGACGCTGGCATCGCCTGCGCGCTGGAAATGCTGGATCAGCCGGCTTACATGCGACTGGATCAGGTGGATCGAGGTCGATTCGAGCGGCTCGAGGAAGCCGCTCGACAATCCGATGGCGACGCAGTTGTGCGTCCAGAAGGCCTGTCGCCGCCCGGTGGTGAAGCGGATCGGGCGCGGATCGCCCAGCGGTTTGGTGTCGAGCCCCGCCATGAGCGTCTCCGCCGCCGCCTCGTCCGAGGTGAAGCCGCTTGAATAGACATGCCCGTTGCCAGTGCGGTGCTGGAGCGGGATGCGCCACTGCCACCCGGCTTGCCTAGCGGTCGCGCGGGTATAGGGCACGAGGGTCTCCAGCCGCTCGCTCGGCACCGCCAGCGCGCGGTCGCAGGGGAGCCATTTCGACCAGTCCTCGTAACCCACCCCCAGCGTCTCGCCCATCAGAACGCTGCGAAAGCCGGTGCAGTCGATGAAGAAATCGCCGTCGACCTGCTTGCCGCCCTTCAGGGTGATGGAGGCGATATCGCCGCTCTCCCCATCGCGCTGGACGGTTTCGACGATGCCCTCGGTGCGGGTCACCCCGCGCCCCTCGGCATAGGCGCGCAGGAACAGCGCATAGCGGCTCGCATCGAAGTGGTAGGCATAGGCGAGCCCGGTCATGTTCGTCTTGCCGACCCGGTCGAGCTTGCCGAAGCGCGCCGCCGATGCCGCCATCTGGTGGAGCGAATAGTCCCACAACCCCTTGGGGTCAGGCGCCGCCCCGGCGCTGCGCCGCCAATAGTGGTGGAACGGCACGCTGCCGAGGGCCATTCCGGTCTCGCCGAAGGTGTGGAGATAGCGGCTGCCCTTCGCGCCCCAGTCGACGAACTCGATCCCGAGCTTGAAGGTGCCCGAGGTGGCGCGCAGGAACGCGTTCTCGTCGAGCCCGAGGATGGTGTTGAGGCGGATGATCTGCGGGATCGTCGCCTCGCCCACGCCGACCGTGCCGATCGCCTCGCTCTCGACCAGTTCGATGGTGAGGCGCTGGCCCAGCAGCCGCGCAAAGGCGGCCGCAGTGATCCACCCGGCGGTTCCCCCGCCGACGATCGCCAGCTTGTTCACTTCAGGCCTTTGCATATGTCCTCGTCCCATCTGTGCCGCCGCCTCAGCCCGGGGCCGGGCGGAAGAAGGCGTTGATCGTCAGCCGACCCTCGCGCGGGTCGGCGCTCAAGGGGGCGTCATTGTCGATCACCCCGCTGTGAAGGATGTTGCCGCGGTAGAACACCGCGCGGTTGAAGCGCCCCTCGGCGACATGGATGCGCTCGAAATGCGGCGCGCCGTCGGTGGGGTAGGCGGCAGGGGGCATGCCGGTGCGCTGGTAATCCGCTTTGACCGAGGCGGCATAGCGCGGGAAGTCTTGCGTGGAAATCGAGGCGAGCCCGGTCGTCCGGTGGCGGAAGAAGGCTGTCCCTCCGTGCCCGGTGCGATGAAGGTAGAGCATCATCGCAATCTGCTGGGGATCGGTGCCATCGACATGCGGCAGACGCTGCATCGGGGCGAGCGCCTCGCGCGGGGTCGTCACCAGCGAATACCACGCCTGCATTGCCCATGGGCGCCCTGTCCCGCCGAACCACTGGTCGAGCAGCGGGCCAAGCTGCGTCAGCCATGCGTGGCAGACCACCGGATCAAGCGCTGCCCGCAGGCCCGGATATTGCGGCGTGATTTTTGCAAATTTTTGCAAAGAGGCTTGCAAAATGGCGTGATCGGGATCGATGAGAAAATTGTCCAGGCTGACAAGGCGCTGATCACGAAGAGGAAAATTCTCGTCCTGCCAATCGGCCAGCGCAATTCCCCAGTGCGCGGGGGCATCCTGTCGGGGCAAGGCGGGCTGGCTGACCATGCGGGGAAGCCTAACAAACTCGCGGCAGGGCTCCAAGCTGCAAGCATAAAACTCTCTAAACCAGACATAAAGTGAGCCGAATGCCGACCCGGAAGGCGCCTTTGGCCGGGCGCGACGGGGCCGCGTGCCATGTTGCGCTGCGGCACGACGGGAAACTGTGACAATCGCGCAACATTCGCTATATTGAGAACGTTATCAAGCATATGATATGCGCGAATGCTGTCGTTCAATGCTCTGAAAAAACGATGAAACACAAGATTTTCGGGGCCGCCGTGAAAGCTCGGCATTTGGCGATTTACCTGAGGTTCAGCTTGGGTTATGAAAAAAACTGCAAAAGCGCTGCTGAACGGTGCTTGCGGGAGGGGACTTCTGATGAAAATGAACGGGATCAATGCAAGCGCGCGCCTGCTGTGCGGGGCCGCGACCTTTCTGGCGTTGGCGGTCACCGGCGCGCCGGTGATGGCGCAGGAGCAGGCTGGCGAGCAGCCTGCAGCGGTCGAGGGCGAAGAGGAGGGCGAGGCGATCATCGTCACCGGGATTCGCGGCTCGATCCAGTCCTCGCTTGATGCCAAGCGCGAAGCGACCTCGATTGTCGAAGTGATCTCGTCCGAAGACCTCGGCCTCCTGCCCGACCTTTCGATCGCGGACTCGCTCGCGCGCCTGCCCGGCGTTACCGCCCAGCGCGTGCGCGGCCGCTCGCAGTCGGTCTCGATCCGCGGCCTTGGCCCCGACTTCTCGCTCGCGCTGCTCAACGGCCGCGAAGTGGTCTCGGCGGGCAACAACCGCGGGATCGAATTCGACCAGTTCCCGTCTGAACTGGTTGCCCAGGGCGTCGTCTACAAGACCGGCGATGCGCAGCTCGCTGCAATCGGCATCGCCGGCGCGGTCGACCTGCGCACGGTCAAGCCGCTCGATGCCAAGAAGCGCCAGGTGACCCTCTCGGGCACCTACACCTATAACGACAATGGTTCGCTGAACCCCGATTTCAGCGCGAGCGGCTACCGCTTCTTCGGCAGCTATATCGACCAGAACGAGGCCGGCACGCTTGGTTGGTCGATCGGCGCCACGACCCAGTCGATCCCGACCCAGATCATCCAGCGCGAGCTGAAGACGGCTGAAGGCCAAGTTGCCCGCACCGCCGACGACGTGATCTTCCCGCGCGACAACCCGCGTCAGGGCGCGCAGAGCCGCGAGTTCAAGCGCACCTCGGTCGCCGGCAGCCTCCAGTTCGAGCCGACCGATCGCTTCTCGCTGACCCTCGACGGCTTCTACACCAATACCGAGGACGCCGGGATCTTCCGCGGCACCGAAACCCCGATTGCCTCGTGGAGCTTCAACGGTGGTGCGCAGGTCGAAGAGGTGACCGGCAGCGGCCCCTTTGCAACCAGCGCCACCTATTCCAACGTCTTCCCGATCCTGCGCACCGACACCGAGGGCAATGAATCCGATATTTTCGCGTTCGGCGGCAACGCGGAATGGAAGGCGACCGACAACCTCGGCTTTGTGCTCGATTACGGTTACTCGACGCTCAGCCGCAATGATATCGACTACGAATCCTATGCGGGCACCGGCCCCAACGGCACCGGCGCGGCCGACACGCTGACCTTCACCTTCCCGGAGGATGGCCAGTACACCATCGACACCCAGCTCGATTACACCGACGCCTCCGACCTGCTGCTGATCGATCCGGGCGGCTGGGGCCAGGTCGGCTTCCTGCGCGTGCCGGAAACCAATGACGAGCTGCACCAGCTGCGCGCCGAGGCCTATTGGGAGTTCGACGGCGGGCTCATCGACCGCATCACCGCCGGCTGGCTCTACACCGATCGCTCCAAGGATTTCGACAACAACGGCATCTTCCTGCGGGCGGGCACCGGCTTCACCAACGGCCCGGGCGGCAACAGCGCGCCGATCCCGAGCAATCTTGTCATCGGGACCGCCAACACCGGCGGCATCGGGCTCGACATCGTCGCCTATGACCCGTCCACGCTGCTGACCGATGGCACCTACCGGCAGGAAGCTGCGACCGACGACACCGAATGGCTGGTCGAAGAGCAGATCCACAACTTCTACATCCAGGCCGATATCGACGGCGATCTCGGCTCGGTGCCGGTGCGCGGCAATATCGGCCTGCGCTATGTCGACACCTCGCAGGGCTCGACCGGCACCATCAGCGGCGGCTTCGTCAATGAGGTGAGCACGAGCTACGACAACTGGTTGCCGAGCGCGAACCTCAGCTTCGAGGTGATGCCGGATACTTTCATCCGCGTAGCCTTCGCCCAGACGATTACCCGCGCCCGGCTCGATCAGTTGGCGGCGAACCAGAATTTGAACGTCAACAATACCGTGTGTCAGGACAGCGATGGCGACCAGATCGTCGACACGATTGTACCTGGTGCTTTCGACCCGCCCACCGACGTTTGCTTCACTTTGAGCGGCGGTAATCCGTTCCTTCAACCCTATCGATCAACGTCCTACGACATCTCGTTCGAAAAGTATTTCAGCCCTGGCACCGCGATCATCGTCGCCGCGTTCCACAAGGACCTGTCGGATTGGGTGATTGGCCTTAACGAAACTGCGGACTTCACTCAGCAGATCGAAAACGCCGGGTTCGGCGCGATCCTCGACACCGCGCCCGAAATCGCCATCGGCGCCTTCAACGGCCCGGTGAACTTCTCTGACGGAAGGATCACCGGGATCGAAGGCACGGTGCGCCTCAACTTCGGCGACCTGACCGATGCGCTCGATGGCTTCGGCGGGTTCTATTCGATCACCTATTCGGATGCCGAAATCAGCCCACCGGGCCAAGAGCCGATCCCGATCCCGGGCTATTCGGACCTGACCTGGTCGGGCGACATCTTCTTTGAAAAGTACGGCTTCCGCGCCAAGCTGGCCGCACGCTATCGCGGTGGGTTCCTGTCGGAAGTTCCGAACTTCGCCGGAGGGCTCGAAGGGGCCGAAGCGCGCAGCGAGACGATCCTCGATGCGCAGCTCGGTTACACCTTTGAGAAGGAAGGCAGCTTCCTCAACGGGGTGCAGATCCTTGCGGAAGTCTTCAACCTGACCGACCAGCCGTTCGTTACGCAGAACGCGCTGCGCAACGCGGCAGACACGGAAACGATCGGGAACTTCGCCAGCCGCCACGAGCTCTACGGCCGGACGTTCCAGTTCACGCTGCGCAAGAGCTTCTAGAAGCTCCGCCCCTCGGGTCGCATTGAGGGTTGCAGGGGGGCTCGCCAGCAATGGCGGGCCCTTCTCGCGTTGGGGGTCGGGCCGGGCGGGGGCGATGGCGCGTCGTTACGCTGTGGTTGTCGCATCATCGCCGGGTGGTTGGCGGGCGCGGCATGTTCCCTAAATGTTTCACGTGAAACATTTCGCCCTGTCCGCTGCGGGTGAACCGGATCAGGCCGCCAGCGTTGGCGCGGCGCAGTGGCGGGCGATGAAGTCGCCGTGGCTCGGCATGGCAGCGACCGCTTCGTCCATCGCCGTGCGGACCTGGGCGAGCCGCTCGGCCACCGGCACGCCTGCCCGCATGTGGGCGAGCGCGGGGGCACGGGCGGGAGTGATGCCCTGGCCGAGATAGACCGCGATCCAGCTGGGGTTGGCGAACAGCTCGTGCGTCTCGGCAACGAGGGTGCCGTGTGCGCGGAAATGGTCGATCTTGTACTGCAGGCTGTCGGGGATCGGCATGGCGGCGCAGTAGCGCCACAGCTCGGAATCGTCCCTTGTGGTGGCCTTGTAGTGCAGGATCAGGAAGTCGCGGATCAGCTCGTATTCGCGCGCGGTCTGGGCGTTGTATTCGCGCAGCAGCAGCGGCGACATGGCGGCATCGGGGAGCAGCGCGATCAGGCGCAGGATGCCGTACTGGATGAGGTGGAGGCTGGTGGATTCCAGCGGCTCCATGAAGCCTGCGGAGAGCCCGATGGCGACGCAGTTCTTCTTCCAGAACTCCCTGCGCTTGCCGGTGACGAAGCGTAGCGGGCGAGGGTCGGTCAGCGCCTTGCCGTCGAGATTGGCGAGGAGCGTGGCGGCGGCCTCGTCCTCGGAGATGAACTGCGAGCAATGCACATAGCCATTGCCGGTGCGGTGCTGGAGCGGGATGCGCCACTGCCACCCGGCCTCGCGCGCGGTGGAGCGGGTGTAGGGGGTGAACGCGCCCCTCTCGCAGGGGACAGCGACGGCGCGGTCGCAGGGGAGCCAGTGCTGCCAGTTGTCGTAGCCCGCGTGCAGTGCCTCCTCGATCAGCAACCCGCGGAAGCCCGAGCAGTCGACGAACAGTTCGCCCTCGATGCGGGTGCCGTTGTCGAGAGTGACGGCGTCGATGAAGCCGTCCTCGCCGCGCAGAGCCACGTCCACCACCTTGCCCTCGACGCGCTTCACTCCCCGGGCCTCGGCATAGCGCCTGAGGTAGGCGGCATAGAGTCCGGCATCGAAGTGGTAGGCATAGTCGAAGGTCGACTGGATCATGCGACGGTCGGGCGAGGGGTGGGCGAACTTGCCCGCCTTCGCCATCGCCCAGCACATAGCGAAGTCATCGATCGGGCCTTGGGTGCGCCCTGCCAGATGCTCGGCCATCCAGTGATGGTAGAAGGGCACGGTGTCGAACTCGGCGCCGTACTGGCCAAAGGGGTGGAAGTACCGGTGGTTCGTGCGGCCCCAATCGACGAACTCGATGCCGAGCTTGAAGCTGCCCTGCGTCTCGCGCACGAAGGTCGCCTCGTCGATGCCGAGGCGCTGGTTGAAGGTGCGGATCGGGGGGATGGTGGCCTCGCCCACGCCGA
>PNKW01000081.1 GCA_013822695.1 Erythrobacter sp.
AATGCCGGGATCGACGAATTGGCGACCACCGAGCGCTTTGCCCATGCCGAACCCGACCTTGTCGAGGCCATCGTCGCAGGCGTCGGCCAGTTCGCGGCGGGCGAATTCGCGCCGCTCAACCGCAAGGGCGATCTCGAAGGCGCGAAGCTCGAGAACGGCGTGGTCCACCTGCCCGAGGGCTTCGAGGCCGCCTATCACGCCTATGTCGAGCAGGGGTGGAACGCCATCGCCTCGCCGATGGCGCACGGCGGTCAGGGCCTGCCCTTCACCCTCGCCTGCAACGTGCTGGAGAACCTCGGCGCGGCCAACATGGCCTTTACCCTGCTCCCGATGCTGAGCGTCGGTGCGATCGAGGCGCTGGAGCACCACGGCTCGCCCGCCCAGCAGGCGATGTATCTGCCCAAGCTGGTGAGCGGCGAGTGGTCTGGCACCATGAACCTCACCGAACCCGCCGCCGGGAGCGATGTCGGCGCGCTGCGCTCGGTCGCGGAGCCCATCGAGACGGGCGAGCACGCGGGCAAGTACCGGATCACCGGCCAGAAAATCTATATCACCTGGGGCGAGCATGACCTCGCGAAGAACATCATCCACCTCGTGCTGGCCCGCCTGCCGGGCGCGCCCGAGGGATCGCGCGGCATTTCGCTGTTCGTGGTGCCCAAGTATCATGTGAACGCCGATGGCTCGCTTGGCCCGAGGAACGACCTCCGCTGCGTCAGCCTCGAACACAAGCTCGGCATCAATGCCTCGCCGACCTGCGTGATGTCCTATGGCGACAATGGCGAATGCATCGGGGAACTGGTCGGCGCGCCCAACAAGGGGCTGGCGGCGATGTTCACGATGATGAACAACGCGCGGATCAATGTCGGCAATCAGGGCGCACAGATCGCCGAGCGCGCGACCCAGCAGGCGCTCGCCTATGCCCGCGACCGGGTGCAGTCGGCGCGCGCAGGCTCGCCCGACAAGACCCCGGTGGCAATCATCGAGCACCCCGACGTGCGCCGCATGATCCTGCGCATGAAGGCACTGACCGAGGGCGTCCGCGCGCTGCTCTACTACTGCGCGGGGCAGGTCGATCGCGGCAATCTCGGCGACGAGGCGGCGCGGACCCGGGGCGAGATCATCGTGCCGATGCTCAAGGCATGGGGCACGGATGTGGGCGTCGAGGTCTCGGGCCTCGGCATCCAGATCCACGGGGGCATGGGCTTTGTCGAGGAAACCGGCGCCGCCCAGCATTGGCGCGATTCGCGCATCGCGCCGATCTATGAAGGCACCAACGGCATTCAGGCGGCGGACCTTGTGACCCGCAAGCTAGGCCTTGAAGGCGGCGAGGCGCTGGTTGCGCTGTTCGAAGAGATCGCCCGCGAGGCAGCCGAGGAATATGCCCTCGCCGCACTTGCCCGCGACTGCGCCAGCGTGGCGCAATGGATGCGCGACGATGCGAGCCTCGATGACAGGCTGGCGGGCAGCGTCCCCTTCTGCACCATGGCCGCGGTCTGCGTTGCCGGGTGGCAGCTGATGAAGCAGGCCGAGGCCGTCGCGGCGGGCGCTGCGCCCGAGCTGGCGGCGACCAAGCCCGTGACGGTGCGCTTCTTCCTCGACCGGATCGTGCCGGAAGCGGCGGGACTCAAGGCAGGCGCGGTGGCGGGGGCGGATTTGCTCTACACGCTCTCCGCCGAAGCGCTGGTCGCCTGAGATGACCGAGGGCGGGGATGCGCTGGAGCGGATCGCCGCCGCGCTCGAACGCCTCGCGCCTCCGCATCTGCCACCGACCGACTGGCTCGCCCACCCCGCCTATGTCTGGGAGGGCGAGGCCGCCCGCGCGGTGCCGGTGCTGGATGCCCTGCCACTCGAGGCGCTCCACGGGATCGAGGCGCAGAAAGTTGGCTTGCGCAACTTGTGCGCCCGTCTGGCGAGCGGCGCAGCGGCGCATGACGCGCTGCTGTGGGGCGCGCGGGGGATGGGCAAATCGGCGCTGGTGCGCGCCTGCGTGGCGGATGTGCAGCGGGAGACGCAGAACCTCGCCCTCGTCCAGCTCGCGCCCGGCACCCTCCCCACCTTCCCCGCGCTGATCGCGGCGCTGGCAGGGGTAGAGCGCGCCTTCCTGCTGTTCATCGACGACCTCGGCTTCGGCTCCGAGGCGCGCGCGGAGATGCTCGCGCTGCGCAGCCTGCTCGAGGGCGGCATCGCGCCGCGCCCGCCGCATATCCGCCTCGTGGTCACCGCCAACCGCCGCGGGATCGTCGAGCGGCAGGATACCTCGGCGGCGATCCACGAAAGGGACGAGCGGGATGATGCGCTGGCGCTCGCCGACCGCTTCGGGCTGTCGCTGGGCTTCCACCCGGCGGACAAGGACACCTATCTTGCCATCCTCGAGGGCTACACCGCCCCGCTCGGCCTCGCCTTCGATCCCGAAGAGGCGATGGCCTTCGCGATCCAGCGCGGCAACCGTTCCGGCCGCACCGCACTGCAATTCGCGACCGAGCTGGCGGGGCGGGCGGG
The DNA here is from genome assembly GCA_013822695.1 of Erythrobacter sp. GTDB lineage: Bacteria > Pseudomonadota > Alphaproteobacteria > Sphingomonadales > Sphingomonadaceae > Erythrobacter. The sequence goes on from PNKW01000081.1 coordinate 2,500, forward strand.
GGTAAGGATTTAGATCACTTTCCGGATCAGTCCGTGAGCGCAGACTTTCTCACGCGGAGACGCGGAGACGCGGAGACGCGGAGAAGCGAAGGGCGTGTGCGTGGCGGCGAAGCCGCACTCACCACAGCCTTGCAGGAGATGAGAGCAGCGCACGCTGTTGGGTGCCGAGCCTCTCCGCGTCTCCGCGTCTCCGCGTGATTCAAAATCCGCCTGCTCATACGTGCAGGCACCCGGGTCAATTCACCTTCTGCCCGGCCTGCTGGCGCAGGTAATCCGCCTCGAACTTCGCGCGCGGATCGGTCAATTCCTGCGGGGGGAGCGGCTTGCCGACCAGCCGTGCGATCGCGGGAGCGGCTGCGGCGCTCGGCGAGCGGACACGCCAGATTATCCCGGCGGTATCGTCCGACACCAGCAGCGAACCGTCGGCGCCCCACGTCACCCAGGTCGGGCGGCCGCGGGTGGTGCCGTCGTCCTTGAGGAAGCCGGTCAGCACCGGCTTGGGCTTGCCCACCGGATTGCCGCGCGCGTCGAAGTCGACGAACACCACGTCATAGCCCGAGGGCGGCTTGCGGTTCCACGAACCGTGCCGCGCGATGAAGGCCCCGCCGGCAAAGCCCGTCCCCATCCGGTCGCCCTCCTTGGAGAACACCAGCCCGAGGGCGGCCACGTGGGGCCCGAGCGCATATTCGGGCTTCCGCACATATTCCATCAGGAAGCGCGGCATCGGCGCGTCGACCCGGCGGTCGCGGTTGGTGCGATAATAGACCCAGGGCCAGCCATATTGCGCGCCGACCGGCACATTGGTGAGGTAATCGGGCACCAGATCGCTGCCGAGCATGTCGCGCTCGTTCACCGTGGTCCACAGCTCGCCCGACCAGGGGTTGAAATCGAGCCCGTTGGGATTGCGCAGGCCCGCCGCGAACTGGCGCTGGCGCTTGCTGGCGAAGTCATACTCCCAGATCAGCGCGCGGCCTTCCTCGACCTTCATGCCGCTCTCGCCGATATTGCTGACCGATCCGACCGCGACATAGAGCTGCTTGCCATCGGGCGATAGCTTGAGATTGCGCATCCAGTGCCCGCCGCCCGGTGCGAGATCCATGACCTTGGTCCCCTGCCCGCTCACCGCATCGGCGCCTAGCGCGTAGGGGAAGGCAAGCACGGCATTGTGATTGGCGATATAGAGCGTGCCGTCAGCCCAGGCGAGGCCGGAGGGCGAATCGAGGCCCTCGGATGCGATCACCTTGCGGGTTTCGGCGCTGCCATTGCCGTCGGCATCGCGCAGCAGCACGATCTGGTTGGGCGAGGTGCCGGTCGCCCCCGCCTTGGTCAGCAGGCTATCGGCGATCCAGCCCTTGACCGCGTCCATCACTCCGCCGCCCTCGCTTTCCACTTGCGGCGCGCGGGTCAGGCTCACCAGCACATCGCCATTGGGCAGGGTGTAGAGCGTGCGCGGATGCTCGAGCCCCTCGGCAAAGCGGACGACTTCGAGGCCCTCGGCCGGGGTCGGCGACTCGCCCTCGGCCCAGCCCACCGGCTCGGCGACCTGCACCGTCGGGAAGGTCTCGGCGTCCGCCTCCTGCAACACCGGATCGAGCCCGGCGACCTCCTCGACACTGAGATCGGCGGTGTCACCGCGGCTAACGAACCAGAGCCCGGCGCCGGTCACGACGATGAAGACGGCAAGGGCGATTGCGATTTTGCGGAAAATGGCCATGTGACGGGAGATAAAGCCGCGCGAGCCCCGCGGCAACCGCCAACCCGACGAAAGACCTTCCCCGCGATGTATGATTTCAAGCCCGCCGCACCGCTCCCCGCGCAAGAGCTCTACCGCGAACTGCTCGCCTCGGCCGGGGCGCTGACCGAGGGCGAGCCTGACGGTGTCGCCAACATGGCCAATGTCGCGGCGCTCTTGTGGGAATTCCTGCCCGATCTCAACTGGGCGGGGTTCTACCGCGTCGCGCCTGCCAAGGCCGGGGGCGTCGATGAGTTGGTGCTCGGGCCCTTCGTCGGCCGCCCGGCCTGCATCCGCATCCCCTTCGGCAGCGGCGTGTGCGGCGCGGCGGCGGCGAGCGGGGCGACGCAGCTGGTCGAAGACGTTCACGCCTTCCCCGGCCACATCGCCTGCGACGCCGCCAGCGCGAGCGAGCTGGTGGTGCCGGTGCTGCACGATGGGCGGGTGATCGCGGTGATCGATCTCGACAGCCCCACGCCCGCGCGCTTCACCGAGGCCGATGCCAAGGGGGTCGAGGCGCTCGCGGTGCTGCTTTCGGACCGCATCTGATCCTTCCCGAAACGGGACAAGTATCACGCCCCGCTTGGGTGCATAGCCCTTGCAGTGTTAGTCTTTTGCTAACCATCAGCTAACCTGCTGACTCAGGGGGATTCGCCCATGCGCAAGACTGTCTCGACCCTTCCGCTGGCCGCGCTCGCGCTGCTGGCCGTGCCCGCTGCCGTGCAGGCGCAGGCCGATGGCGACCTCCCGCCGCTCGCCCCGCTGGGCCAGAACGAGCTGCGCGAACTGCCCGAAGACCTGCGCAGCGCCCCCACGCCGCCGCCTGCGACAGTCACCGCGTTCCCGCCGACCGAGACGGTGACGATCGTCGACGGGGTCGAGACCATCACCCGCACCCGCTACATCACCGCGCCCGGCGCGAGGCCTGCGGCCCCGGCGCCGCAGGGCTATCCGCCGCAGTATTACCCCGGCTACGCCCCGCAAGGCTATATTCCCGCCGCCGCACCCGCGGTGTTCGAGCGCGAGCAGTGGATCGAGGAATGCCGCCGCCGCACCCGCGGCCAGAACCGCGACAACACCGGCCTGATCATCGGCGGCTTGCTCGGTGCGATCGGCGGGGGGATTGCCGGTTACGAGATCGCCGGCGCGGGTGACCGCGTGCTCGGCACGATCCTCGGCGTGGGCGGCGGCGGGCTGATCGGGGGCCTCATCGGCAGCCTGTTCGACGGCGACAAGAAGAAGGACCTCTACGATTGCGAAGCCGCGCTCGACAGCTACCTGTCGGCCTATGGCGCCCCCGGCGCGCGTATCGCCAGCCGCGAGATCGCCTATCCGGCCTATGGATACGGCTATCCGCAGACCTATTCCTATGGCTACACCTACGCCCCGCCGCCGCAGGTGGTGCTGGTGCCGGTGCGCACCGAGGTGCAGCAGCAGGTCGTGGTGCGCGAGACGGTGCGCGAGGAGAGATATACCGTCCCCGGTGCAAGCCGCGTGATCACCGAGCGGGTGCCCGGCCCCTCGGGCAAGCTGATCCGCGAGACCGGAAAAGTGACCCGCCAACGCTGATTCTCTGTAACACCCCCCTCACGGGGGCGATGCAAGAAGCCCTACAAGGCCAGGCGATCTTGCGGGGCTTTTTCATCCACGCCGGGCGCGTTTTCCTAAATTTCCCCGCCGGTCAGCCGCTGGCACAGCAAGTCAAGCTGATCGAGCGTGGTGTAGCGGATCGTGATCGTGCCCTTGCGCGGGTCGCTCTCGGGCTTGATCTTGACCGTCAGGCCGAGAAATTCCTCGAGATGCTGCTGCACCGCGACGATATCGGCGTTCTCGGTGCTGACATAGGCGGGCTCCGAGGGGGCCTCGGGGCGCTTGGTCGGCTTCTTGGTGAGCGTCTCGATATCGCGCACCGACAGCCCCTCGGCCACCGCGATCGCGGCCAGCTCGCGCGCGTCATCGCGGCCGATCAGCGCGCGGGCGTGGCCCATCGTCAGCTTGCCCGCCTGGATCAGGTCGAGCACGTCATCCGGCAGCGTCACCAACCGCATCATGTTGGCGACATGGCTGCGCGACTTTTCGACCATCTTGGCGATGTCGACCTGGATCATCCCCTCTTCCTCGGCGAGGCGGTGATAGGCGCGCGCTTCCTCGACCGGATTGAGGTCTTCGCGCTGCAAGTTCTCGATCAGCGCGAGCGCCATCACCTCGCGGTCGGAAAGGTCGCGCACCAGCGCCGGGATCTCGTGCAACCGCGCCTTCTGCGCCGCGCGCCAGCGCCGCTCGCCCGCGACCAGTTGGTAGCCCTCGCCTGCGGGATGCGGGCGGACGATGATGGGCTGAATCACGCCCCTCGTCGCGATCGAGGCGGCCAGCTCCTCGAGCGCGGCTTCGTCGAAATACTTGCGCGGGTTGCCGGGGAGCGGCTTGATGCTCGCCAGCGGGAGCATGCGCAGCGGCGAGGCACCGGGCAGCGGGGCTTCGGCCGAAGCCGTGGCGATCTCCTCGCGCCGCACCAGCGGCTCCTCGCGGCGAGTCTCCCCGAGCAGCGCGCCGAGCCCCTTGCCAAGGCGGCGCGGCTTGTCTGCCACAGCACGCGAAAGAGCAGCAATTTCAGAACTTTGGTCAGTAATACCACTCATGCCGCTTGTCTTTCTGCGGGGAATCGCCCGATCAGCTCGCGCGCCAATGCCATGTAGGCGCGGCTGCCGGTGCAGTGCTGATCATAGATCAGCGCGGGGAGCCCGTGGCTCGGCGCTTCGGAGAGGCGCACGTTGCGCGGGATCACCGTCTCGAACACCAGCTTGCCGAGGCAATCGCGCACGTCATCCGAGACCTGATCGGTCAGCCGGTTGCGCCGGTCATACATGGTGAGCGCGACGCCGATGATGCCGAGATCGGGGTTGAAACGCTGCTGCACCTGGTCGACCGTCTGGAGCAGCTGGCTGAGGCCCTCGAGCGCGAAGAACTCGCATTGCAGCGGCACCAGCAGCGTATCGGCGGCGCACAGCGCGTTCAGCGTCAGCAGGCCGAGCGAGGGCGGGCAGTCGATGAAGCAGATGTCGTGCCCGGTATAGCTGGCCAGCGCGCGTTGGAGCCGATGGGTGCGGCCCTCGACCGCAACCAGCTCGATCTCGGCGCCCGACAGGTCGACCGTCGCCGGGATGATGTCGAGCCGCGGAATCGCGCTCGGCACGATCGCCGAGGCCAGCGCCACCTCGTCGACCAGCAGGTCGTAACTCGAAACCTCGCGCGCGGAGGAATGCACGCCCAGTCCGGTCGAGGCATTGCCCTGCGGATCCATGTCGATCAGCAGGGTGCGCCATCCGGTCGCCGCCATCGCGGTGGCGATATTGATCGCGGTGGTGGTCTTGCCCACTCCGCCTTTCTGATTGGCAATCGCGATGGTCAGCATGGTGGTTCCTGTCCTTCCGCGCGCCGATTCAAGGTGAATCCGCACAGGTTTGCGCCTTAGGCCTTAACGATGATCCCGGCCTCGGGATCGGTCAAGGAATGTTTCACGTGAAACATTGCCCGAATCGAAGGCTTGAGCGCCTCCAATTCCTGCGCCGCCGAGCGCCCCTTGGGCAACACGTAACGGGTGGCCCTTGTGGAGAAGGGTGCGGATAGTTCGAGAAGTTTGGGGAGAGGTGCGAAGGCGCGTGCCGAAATGGCGCGGGCAGGGAATGGCGTGACGCGCTCGAGCCGCTGGCCTTCGACGCGGCATTTGGGGAGACTCAGCGTTTCGATGGCGCGCTGGAGGAACTCCACCCGCCGCGCGCGGGATTCGACCAGCACCACCGGCATGTTGGGGCAGAGCGCGGCGATCACCAGCCCGGGAAAGCCGGGGCCGCTGCCGAGATCGAGCCACGGCCCGCCGGCATTCGCTCCGAATGTTTCACGTGAAACATTTCCGATGAGCTGCGCCGAATCGGCCATGTGGCGCTGCCACAGGTGCGGCTCGGTGGCCTTGGCGATGAGATTCTGGCGCTGGTTCTCCTCCAGCACCAGCGCGGCGAAGGCTTCGAGCCGCGCCATGCCCGCAGCGTCGGTCAACCCGGCGATATAGGCGCGGGCCTGCTCTTCGGTTGCGATCATGCCGCCGCCTTGCGCCGCGCATGGACCAGCAGCGCCGAGAGCGCCGCAGGGGTCACGCCCGGTACGCGCCCCGCCGCCGCGAGCGTCCCCGGCGCGGCCTTGGTCAGCCGCTCGACCATCTCGTTGGAGAGACCCGGCACCTCGGCATAGGGGAAGTCCGCGGGCAGCGGCAGCGCCTCACTGGCACGCAGATCGCGCAGCTCGGAGTCCTGCCGGGCGAGGTAGGGCGCATAGGCGGCATCCTCGGCCATCTCCTCGGCCAGCAGCGGGTCGAGCGCGGTGATCTCGCCGAGCCAGGGGGCAAGCGCCTCGGGGGTGACGCCATCATAGCGCAACCACTCGGCGAGTGGCTTCTCGCCATGATCGCGCCGCACCGGCAGGCCGAGATCGGCGAGCTCGCGCGCGTGGACCTTTTGCGAATGTTTCACGTGAAACATTTTGCGGGCGTCCTCGCGCCGTTCCCACCACATGCGGCGTTCCGCGCCGATGCAACCCGCCGCGATGCCGAGGCCCGTAAGGCGCGTCGCGGCATTGTTGGCGCGCAGCCGCAACCGGTATTCGGCGCGGGCGGTGAGCATGCGATAGGGCTCGGAGACACCCTGCAAGGTCAGGTCGTCGACCATCACCGCGATATAGCTGTTCGCGCGGTCAAGCTTCGGCGCAGCCTTGCCCAGAGCAGCCGCCGCAGCTTCCAGCCCCGCGACCAGCCCTTGCGCGGCGGCCTCCTCGTAGCCGGTTGTGCCGTTGATCTGCCCCGCGCAATAGAGCCCGGGGATCGCGCGCACCTGCAAGTCGGGGGTCAGCGCGCGCGGATCGATGTGATCATACTCGACAGCATAGCCCGGCTGCACGATCTCCGCCCGCCCGCAGCCCGGCATGGTGCGCACGACCTCTTCCTGCACATCCACGGGGAGCGAGGTGCTGATGCCGTTGGGGTAGACCATATGCGTGTCCAGCCCCTCCGGTTCGAGGAACACCTGATGCCCCTCGCGGTCGCCGAAGCGGTGGATCTTGTCCTCGATCGACGGGCAATAGCGCGGCCCCGCCGCCGCAATCGCGCCCGAGAACAGCGGCGAGCGGTGGAGGTTGGCGCGGATCGCGTCGTGCCCGGCCTGCGTCGTGCGAGTGATCGCGCAGAACACCCGCGGATTGATGCGGCGCTTGGTGAGCGGCGACATGGTCCAGGCCTCGCCATCGGAGGGCTGCTCCTCGAGCACCGCCCAATCGATGGTGCGGCCATCCAGACGCGGCGGCGTGCCGGTCTTGAGGCGCGCCATGGGGAGGTCAGCCCCGCGCAGCTGCAGCGCAAGGCGATGTGCGGCGTTCTCGCCAATCCGCCCGCCTTCGAAGCGTTCCTCACCCCGGAACAGGATGCCGCCGAGGAAGGTGCCGGTGCACAGCACCAAATGTTTCACGTGAAACATTGTGCCGTCGGCCAGCTCCAGCCCCGCGACGCGCCCGCCTTCGAGCACCAGCGCGGCAGCCTCGCCCTGCACCAGCGTCAGGTTCGCCTGCGCGCGCACCATCGCCTGCACCGCCGCCTTGAAGCGCACCCGGTCGGCCTGCACACGCGGGCCCCAGACAGCACTGCCCTTGGAGCGGTTGAGCATCCGGTAATGGATTGCGCCGGCATCCGCCGCGCGGCCCAGCACGCCGTCAAGCGCATCGACCTCGCGCACGAGGTGTCCCTTGCCGAGGCCCCCGATCGCAGGATTGCAGCTCATCGCACCGATGGCGGAGAGGTCGAAGCTCACCAGCGCCGTGCGCGCGCCCATCCGCGCCGCCGCGCAGGCAGCCTCCACCCCGGCGTGACCGCCGCCGATGACGAGGACGTCGAAGGAATGCATGGCGCGGCAGATAGGGTGCGGGGGCGCGATCGTCAAAGATGATTCGTGCGAGGGACGTGCCGTCGAAAATGTTTCACGTGGAAGCGAAGCTGTGCCGCAGGCACAAACATTTGCTGAGGTGCGACGCCTCCACCGGCTTCACACAAAGACACAAAGGCACAAAGAGGGCCGTTCCGAGCTCCGGCGTCGCCCCTATGCCAGCTCCTTTGTGTCTTTGTGTCTTTGTGTGACGTTCCTCGACGACTGACCCATCCGAGATGAAAATGTTTCACGTGAAACATTTTCGGCCGGATCACTTCCCGATGCAGAAGCGCCCGAACAGCGTGTCGAGCATGTCCTCGGTGGTCGCCCGCCCGATCAGCCGGTCGAAGGCGAGGCGCGCGCGGCGCAATTCCTCGGCGACCAGCAGCGGATCGGAAGTCCCCTTCGCATCGCGCAGGGCTTCCTCCGCTTCGGCGAGGCGGGCGTGCTGCCGGGCATTGAGCGCCGCCTCGCCCGGCTTGGGCAGCGCCGCGCGGGCGGTCTCGACCAGTGCAGTCTTGAGCGCCGCCACCCCCTCGCCTGTCACCGCGGAGAGCGTGAAGCGGGCACCGGCCTTGGTGGCGAAGCCTTCGCGGTCGGCCTGCGCGGCGATCTCCCAGGCGCCTTGCGGACCCTCGCCTTCCGCACCCAGCCACAGCACGAGGTCGGCCCGTGCCAACTCCGCCTCGGCGCGGGCGATGCCGATCACCTCGATGGCGTCGGCCTCGGTGCCGTCCCGCAAGCCCGCTGTGTCGACAAAGGTAAAGGGCACGCCCTCAATGGCGACGCTGCGCTCGATCACGTCGCGCGTGGTGCCCGCAATCGGCGAGGTGATCGCCGCCTCGCTCTCGACCAGCGCGTTGAACAAGGTCGACTTGCCGGCATTGGGTGGTCCGGCGAGCACCACCCGGAACCCCTCCCCCAACCGTTCCGAGCGCGGGCGGGCGAGCCATTCGGACAGCTCCCCGGCCAGCGCGCCAATGTTCCACGTGAAACATTCGGGGAGATCGGCGGAGTCCTCCTCGTCCGAAAAGTCGAGCACGCCCTCCACTTCAGCCGACAGCACCAGCACCCGCTCGCGCCACAGCTCGACCTGCCGCGACAGCGCCCCGCCCGCGTTGGCGAGCGCGGCGGCGCGCTGCAATTCGGTTTCGGCAGAGAGCAGATCGGCCAGCCCCTCGGCCTCGGCCAGATCAATGCGGCCATTGGCAAAGGCACGGCGGGTGAACTCCCCCGGCTCGGCGCGGCGCACACCGCGAAGCGCAGCGAGCGCCCCCTCCACCGCCGCAATTACCGCGCGGCCGCCGTGACAGTGGAATTCGGCGAGATCCTCGCCCGTCGCGGTGTTCGGCCCGGGGAACCACAACACCAGCGCCTCGTCGAGCAGCGCACCCTCGGCGTCCCGCAACCGCGTCAGGGACGCGCGGCGCGGCTCCGGCACGCGCCCCGCCAGCGCCAGCAAGGCCTCGCGCGCCGCCGGGCCCGAGACGCGGATCACGCCCACACCCGCGGGCGGCGCGCCGCTCGAGAGCGCGAAGATCGTGTCGGCGGAACGCACAGACTCAATCGGAGGACTTCTTCGACCCCGACGCACCCGCTGCCGCCTTCATCGAGCCCTCGACGAAATTCTGGAACAGTTTCATTCCCATCTGCCCCATCGGCGCCAGCGCGCTGGCATATTGCTGGAGCTGGTCCGGGCTCGAGACCCCCTGCATCGCCTTGGTCAGGTGCTCGACATAGACATTATTGGCTGCGCTCACATCGGGCAGGCCCATGAAGCTGCGTGCCTCTTCGGGGGTGCAGTCGATTTCGATGGTGATCTTCACGGGCGCTGGTCTCCTCTCCTGCGTCTGACCCCCTCATTTGCGCTTGGCACGCCCGCAAGGCAAGGGATAGACCTAGGGCCAAAGGAGAGACCCCCATGAGCCTCAACGAAACCATCCCCACCCTCGAAGGCGACTCCAGCTTCGGCGCCTATGTCGCGCAGCCCGAAGGCACGCCCCGCGGTGCGATCATCGTCATCCAGGAGATCTTCGGGGTGAACCCCGGCATCCGCCAGAAGTGCGACAAGCTGGCGGCCGAGGGCTACCTCGCGGTCGCGCCCGACCTGTTCTGGCGGATTGAACCCGGCATTGCGCTCGATCCTGACGTGGAGCCCGAATTCCAGCGCGCGCTCGGCCTGTTCGGCGAATTCGACCAGGACGCCGGCATCCGCGATATCGAGGCGACCATCCACCACATCCGCCGCACGCTGGGCGTCGCCAAGGTCGGCTGCGTCGGCTACTGCCTCGGCGGGCGGCTCGCCTACATGACCGCGGCGCGCACCGATATCGATGCGAGCGTCGGCTATTACGGCGTGGGGATCGACGGGCTGCTGCACGAGAAGCACGCGATTGCTCACCCGCTGATGCTCCACATCCCGACGAACGACGGCTTTGTTCCACGTGAAACACAGGCGGCGATGCATGCGGGGCTGGATGATCACCCCAAGGTGACGCTCCACGACTACGAAGGCCTCGACCACGGTTTTGCCACCGAACACGGCAAGCGCCGCAACGAGGAGGCCGCCAACCTCGCCGACGGGCGGACGGCGGCGTTCTTTACGGAACATTTGGGGTGAAAGGGGCGGCGGCGATGTCATCGAATACCCCTACGGGAATTAAGGGAGAGAAGAGAATGACCACCGCACACGCAGGCCTGGCAAAATGGCACGCCTATATGGAGCACGGCAGTGATCCCGCGCTGCTCGCCGATCTGCTGGCCGAGGATGCTGTATTCCACTCTCCTGTGGTGCATACCCCCCAAGCCGGCAAGGCGATCGTGATGGCCTATCTGGTCGCGGCGTCCCATGTGCTGGGCAATGACAGCTTTCGCTATGTCCGCGAGCTGGTGGACGGGGACGAGATGATGCTCGAATTCGTCACCGAACTGGACGGGATCGCCATCAACGGGGTCGACATCATCCGCTTCGACGCGAAGGGAAAGATCAGCGATTTCAAAGTGATGATTCGACCCTTGAAGGCGATCAACAAGGTCTGGGAACTGATGGGCGCACAACTTCAGAAGGCGAAAGCGTAAGCCCGGACGGCGCAGCGATGCCCTCAACAAAGAAGTCGTGCACGGTTCCCCTGATCAAGCGCGACAGCCGGCTCGGGGGGATCCCGTCAAGCAGGGCCATGGCCTTGCCGATCGAACGATCATTGAAATAGCGCATCGCCCATTGCGGGAAGATTGCTTCATCGATCGAACGCTCGTCGATGACTTCCACCTCGGTGTGGCGGGGATCGCGGCGGATCTTGTCGAACA
>PNKW01000082.1 GCA_013822695.1 Erythrobacter sp.
CTCTGGGCGCGGCGAGCGTGGCGCTGTGGCTGTCGTTCCGCCCGCTCCAGCGCGAGGTCGGGGTGAAGATGCTGTGGGCGGTCGCGGCCTTCGGGGCGCTGACCATCGCCTTTGCCTTGTCGCGATACTTCGTCCTGTCGCTGGCGATACTGGCGATGATGGGCGCGGCGGACATGATTTCGGTGTTCATCCGCAGCTCGCTGGTCCAGCTGTTTACCCCCGATGACAAGCGCGGGCGGGTGTCCTCGATCTCTGGCCTTGCCATCTCCGCCTCGAACGAGCTGGGCGAGATGCAGTCGGGGCTTGCCGCCGCGCTGCTCGGCGCGGTCGGCGCGGTTGTATTCGGCGGCGCGGGTGCGATAGTCGTGACATTGGTCTGGGCGTGGTACTTCCCCGAATTGCGCCGCGCCCGCAGCTTCGAGGTAGCTGAGCTCAAACGAGAGGTATCGACATGAAGGCTGACAACATCCTCGCCACCATCGGCGCCACCCCGCATATCCGCCTCGCGCGGCTGTTCCCCGATCACGAAGTGTGGGTGAAGTCAGAAAGGGCGAACCCCGGCGGGTCGATCAAGGACCGAATTGCGCTTGCGATGGTCGAGGATGCCGAGGCGCGCGGGGCCTTGAAGCCGGGCGGCACCATTGTCGAGCCGACCAGCGGCAACACCGGGATTGGCCTTGCCATGGTCGCCGCGGTCAAGGGCTACCGCCTCGTGCTGGTTATGCCCGAATCGATGTCGGTCGAGCGCCGCCGGTTGATGCTCGCCTATGGCGCGAGCTTCGACCTCACCCCGCGCGAGAAGGGCATGAAGGGCGCGATCGAGCGGGCGATGGAACTGGTCGCGCAGACCCCGGGCGCATGGATGCCGAGCCAGTTCGACAATGCCGCCAATCCGGCAGTCCACGCGCGCACCACCGCGCAGGAAATCCTCGCCGACTTCGCCGAGACGCCGATTGACGTCATGATCACCGGTGTCGGCACCGGCGGGCACCTCACCGGCTGCGCCGAGGAGCTGAAGAAGCACTGGCCCGCGATGAAAGCCTACGGGGTCGAGCCCGCGCTCTCGCCCGTCATCAACGGCGGCCAGCCCGGCCCGCACCCGATCCAGGGCATCGGCGCAGGCTTCATCCCCGGCAACCTCCACACCGCCGCAATCGACGGCGCGATCACCGTCGATGCCGAGGAGGCCAAGGAAATGGCCCGCCGCGCCGCACGGGAGGAGGGGATGCTGGTCGGCATCTCGAGCGGCGCGACGCTGGCGGCGATCGCCAGCAAGCTCGCCGATCTGCCTGCGGGATCGCGGGTACTCGGCTTCAACTACGATACCGGGGAGCGTTACCTTTCGGTCCCCGATTTCCTGCCGGTGGAGTGAGCGCTCGAGCGTGAGGGGCAATATCTCGCTCCACGAGACGGACAGGCCGAACCCGGAAGATTGCGCGGGCGCGCTTGAGATCCTCAGGCAGTTCACCCGCGCCAATGTCCCGACGCTGGACAATCACGATTATGCCTTGCTGCTCAAGGACGAGGCAGGGGTGCTCGTGGGCGGGCTGATCGGGCAATCGCGCTGGGGCGGGTTTCTGATCGACATCCTCGCCCTGTCGCCGCCCGTGCGGGGGCAAGGCTGGGGAGCGATCCTGCTTACCAAGGCCGAGGCCGAAGCGCGGCGGCGCGATTGCAACCACATGCGCCTCGATACCTATGCCTTTCAGGCCAAGGCATTCTACGAGGCGCACGGCTTCGCTGTATTCGGCCAGATCGACGGGCCTGCGCCTTACTACCCGCACTACTTCATGATGAAGCGGCTCTGAAGCCGTTCGCGCAGGCTTGCGATGGTTGATCGACGTCATCGCCCCGTCATCGCGATAACCCATTCCTAACCCTAAGCGCGTAACCCTCCGGGCTGGTTGCCGGTGCAATCAGGTCTCTGCTCGGGAAACACGCGGTCATGAAGTTCATCAAGCTCGAATCGCGCGGGGGGAATTACCTCGTCGTGGCCTCGAACGTGGCGTGGCTGCGCACGGCCGAGAACGGGCAGACCAGTGTCGGCATCGTCGGCGGGCAGCCGCTGCTCGTGGTGGGCTCGATCGAGGAAGTGGCCGAGAAGATCCTGGTCGGCCTTGCTCAGGCTTCGACCGAGGCGCCGGCTGCACCTGACGCCGCTGCCTCGCCGACCGTCGCACAGGCTCCCGCCGCGCCGGCACCTGCTGCACCGGTGCCTGCTCCGCCGCCGGCTGCGGCCATGGAGCCTGTCGCACCGCCGGTCGCGGCTCCCGTGGCTCAGCCCCGCGCTGCCGAGCCGGAAGCCGTCGCGCCGCCCCCGCCGCCCGCTCCGCCGCCAACTGCTCCGGCGCCCGAACCGGAGCCCGGGCCGGAACCCGAAGCAATTGTCCCCGAACCCGAACCCGAACCCGAACCGGCCCCGCCGCCGCGCGCTGTGCCACATCCCGCACCTGCGCCACCGCGCCCCACCGCGCGCCCGGACGCAGATCCCGCCCCGGCACGTCCCCGCGTCGTTTCGGCGCGCTCGGCCAGCCAGTGGGAGCGCCCCGCATCGGCGGCGCCAAAAAGCCTCAAGATGAAAGTCAGCTCGCAGCGCATGATGGGAAGGCTGGATTAGCGCATCCCATCGCTGCACTCAGTTGCCGTAATACACCGGCCCCAGTGCGTCGATCACTGCCACGGCGTCGAGCGCATCTGGCTCGCTCGCGCCATCATCGAGCAGGCGTATCGTCAGCTCGGTCTTGTAGCCGACCAACGTCCGTTCGATCGGTGTTCCACCGATCGAGCGGGTCAGGACCTGTTCGTAATCGCTCCGCGCGCCGATGTGGAAATGCGCCTTGCCCGCCTCGCGCGCGATTTCCGCAGCGCGCAGCAGCGTCATTTCCTGCACCACGGGCGCAGAGGTGGTATTGCCGGTGAATTCGACCTTGATCGAGCCATCCGCGTTTGTGGCCGAACGGAAGCCCGCAGTGCGATCGATGCCCCCCAGCAAGGTCGTCCCGAAGGAGAATGCCGCGCCCACCATCGCGCCAAGGATATTGGGGCGCGACTTTTCGTAGTCGATCAGCTTGCGCTTTGACTCGGGACGAATCAGCAGCGTTCCAGCGAGTGCGGCGATCCGATCCGCGCCGCGTCGGGGCGTAGCAATCAGCGCGGGCAGATCGGGCGCATCGGCCACCCCGGCGCGCGCTGCGGCATAGGCTGTGTGAAACTCCTCGCTCGCTGTGGTGGCGCGCAAACGATCCGTGCCGAACAGGGCAGCGGCTTCTGCGACCCGCCCTTCCCCCAGCGCAATACGCGCCTCGATCAGCCGAGCCATCGGCTCAAGCTGGCTCTTGCGCAGATCTGCGGCAAGCAGGCCGCCGAGCCTAACCCCAGGTGACGGTTGCCCCTCGGCACCCTGCGCCGTCGGCGGCTTCTCGGCCTCATCGAGCGCCTTGCGCGTGAGCGCCAGCCATGCCCGTGCCGTTTCTGGCTGACCATTTGCCGCATGGGCATAGGCCCTTGTCAGACCATCCCCGATGACGCCCTGCCACTTATCGAGATATTGGGTGAGCGCGTTTTGCTGGCCAATCAGGCGTTCAACGCTTGGGGGCGGAGGAAGGTCGAGTGCGGGCGGCACCGCGCCGTCTGCGAGTTCATTGAGCGCGGCAGGGCCACCGCTCAAGCGTTGCGCGAGGCCGCGGGTCATCGGATCGATCCGCGCGAGCGCTAGCCAGACGGACCGATCCTCGGGCCCATTGGCGGCAAGCGATCGCAACAAGGCGGCAACCCGCTGGATCTCGACCGAAAAGGGACGCTTGGCTGCCGTCTGCTCTGCAAGCGTCAAAGCGGCTTCGGTCTGGCCAGACTGGCTCAGCGCAAGCGCCCGCAGCAGATCGATCGAGACCCCCATGCTTCGGTCGTAGAAAAACTCCCCGGCATAGGTTGCGGCGGCCTGTTGCGCCGTTTCGAGATCGACCAGCGCCCCTGCCGCATCGCCCAGTTCAATCTTCGCAGCCGCCCGTGCCCGCAAGAGATGCGCGCGGCGCAGGCTCTGCTCGGGCTTGAGGTTTTTGCTCGCCAACGCGCGGTCGCAAGCAGCCCGCGTACCTTGCGCTGATCCTCTGATCCCGGAGCCGAAGCCAAAGGCCGGAAAGGTTGCCTCACCGCGCATGCCGTCATCACTGCTCTTGGGCTTCTTCAGCCCGTCGCAGCCCGAAAAATCCTCCGATGCTCCTGCCAGTGCAGGCGCAGCGACGGTCAACGAGAGAGCGGCGAGCGCTCCCGAAATCCAGCGTGTTTCCATTATTTTACGACCCCGTTGCGACCCTTGTCATGCGCATCCGCGCATGGTGCCAACCATACTGCACGGCGACCGCAGGCGACGCAATGCCCGAGATTTGCCGCTGCCCGCAAAGGAAGAAGGCCGCCCCGCGCGTATGCAGGGCGGCCTTTGCGGTCGATCGGACGCAGGCTTAGGCGGCGGTCGCGAAGGCCTCTGCCGGAAGCTTCATCATGTATTCGCTGCCCGCCTCAAGCTTGCGGCGCAGCGCGCCCGAGTCGGGCAGGAAGCGTTCGGCGTAGTAATTGGCCGAAACCAGCTTGGCTTCGTAGAAGGCCTTGTCATCGGCGCCCTCGGCCAGCTTGGCCTGCGCGACCTTCGCCATCTTCAGCCAGAAGAAGCCAAGCGTCACGATGCCCATGATGTGCATGTAGTGGTGCGCGCCCGCGCCGAGGTGGTTGAGGTTGGCCATCGCGTTCTGCATGAACCACATGGTTGCCGCCTTCTGCTCGCCCAGCGCCTTTTCGAGGCGTTCGGCAACCGAAGCGAGCTCCGGCACCTGCTTGGCGGCGGCGATTTCTTCGTCGATCATCGCGAAGAAGGCCTGGATCGCCTTGCCACCGCCCGCGGCGAGCTTGCGGCCGCAAAGGTCCATCGCCTGCACGCCGTTGGCGCCTTCGTAGATCATCGCGATGCGGCTATCGCGCACGAACTGCTCCATGCCCCACTCGCGCACATAGCCGTGGCCGCCGTAGACCTGCTGCATGTTGTTGGCGATGTCGTAGCCCTTGTCGGTGCCGTAACCCTTGATCACCGGGGTCATCAACCCGATCAGCAGGTCGGCCTGCTCGCGTTCTTCCGGGGTCTGCGCCTTGTGAGTCAGATCGACCTGCAATGCGCCCCACAGGCACAGCGCCCGCATGCTTTCGGTGAAGACCTTGGCGTCCATCAGCATCCGGCGCACATCGGGGTGGACGAAGATCGGATCGGCCTTGGCCTCGGGCTGCGCCGGGCCGGTCAGCGCGCGGCCCTGACGCCGGTCAAGCGCATAGGTCACCGCGTTCTGGTAGGCGACTTCGGCCTGGGCATAGCCCTGGATGCCGACGCCAAGCCGCGCTGCGTTCATCATGATGAACATCGCGGCGAGACCCTTGTTTTCCTCGCCCACCATGTATCCGGTCGCACCGTCGTAGTTCAGCAGGCAGGTGGCGTTGCCATGGATGCCCATCTTCTTCTCGATCGACCCGCAGGTGACGCCGTTGCGCGCGCCCGGATTGCCGTTCTCGTCGAGAATGAACTTGGGCACAATGAACAGCGAAATGCCCTTGACGTTGTCAGGCGCACCCGGGGTCTTGGCCAGCACCAGATGGATGATGTTGCTGGTAAGATCATGCTCGCCGGCCGAGATGAAGATCTTGGTGCCGGTAATCGCATAGGTGCCATCGCCATTGGGCACGGCCTTTGTGCGGATCATGCCGAGATCGGTGCCGCAGTGGGGCTCGGTGAGGTTCATTGTGCCCGACCACTCGCCCGAGATCATCTTGGGCACATAGGTCGCCTTCTGCTCGTCCGAGCCCTTGGCGAGGATCGCCGAGATCGCGCCGTGGGTAAGGCCGGGATACATCGCAAAGGCCTGGTTGGCGGTGCCGGAATATTCCTCGAGCACGAAGCCGAGCACGTGGGGCAGCCCCTGCCCGCCGAATTCTTCGGGCTGGGCGAGCGTGCCCCAACCGCTTTCGACATAGGCCTGATAGGCCTCCTTGAAGCCCGGAGGGGTGGTGACGCTGCCGTCCTCATGACGGGTGCAGCCGTGCTCGTCACCCGCCTGATTGATCGGCGCGAGCACTTCGGCGCAGAACTTGCCTGCCTCGTTGATCACGGTCTCGATCATGTCAGGGGTCGCGTTCTCGAAGCCCGGCAGATTTCCGAAGCTGGCAAGGTCGAGCACTTCGTTGACGATGAAGCGCGTGTCGCGGGTGGGCGCGGTATAGGTCGGCATCGGTTGATCCCTCTGGTAGGCAGACGTGGTGAAGTGGTGGCGACCTTAGCGCATCAGCGCAGGTCAAGCTTTTCGATTTCGGCGACGAAGTCGGTGAGTTCCTTGATGGCGCTGTCGATGTCGTCGCGCTGCGCCTTCAGCTTGGCGACGTGCGCGCGGCACTTCTCGACCGTGACGCGGCGCTGTTCGACCCGGCCATCGTCGAGGTCGTAGAGGTCGATCATCTCGCGGATTTCGGTAAGGCTGAAGCCGACGTTCTTGGCGCGCATGATCCAGGCGAGGCGTGCGCGGTCGCGCTTGGAATAGACCCGGGTCAGGCCGACGCGCGCCGGGCTGATCAGCCCCTCGTCCTCGTAGAAGCGCAGCGCCCGGGCGGTGCAGCCGAATTCCGAAGTGAGGTCGGAAATGGTGAAATGTTCGCGCTCGTGGACATCCGGCCGGTCGAGGTGCGCACCGTTGCGGCGCGGCTCGGCGGCGGGATCGACGGCGGCGGGGGAAGCATGAGCGGTAGCCATGACCGCCCTATACCTTACGTTTACGTGAGCGTCAAGTATGCTTGCGCCGGAGCACCACCCTGCCCTCGTCCCCGCCTTCACCCGCGACCACCTCGCGGTAGAAGCAGGATGAGGCGCCGGTGTGGCAGGTGGGCCCGGCTGGCGTGGCGCGAATCAGCAGCGCGTCCTGATCGCAGTCAGTCAGAACCGAACGGACCGTCAGATAGTGCCCCGAAGTCTCGCCTTTCATCCACAAGGTCCCGCGCGAACGCGACCAGAAGTGCACCTTGCCCGTGGCGAGCGTTGCCTCCAGCGCTTCGGCGTTCATGTGCGCAACCACCAGAACCCCGCCATCCGCATCGTCGATCACGACCGCGGTCAGCAGGCCCGCCGCATCGAATTTGGGAGCAAAGACAGAGCCCTTCTCGCGCTCTTCTGGGGTGAGGACGAGGTCGGTCACGAAAGCAACTCCATGCAAGCAACAGGGCGGCTCATGCAGCGATTGTTGCAAGCACACAACAGCAGGTGACAAAAAATCACTCTGAGGGCGGTTTCGTCTTCCGCGTTAGGCAACTCGGTGGAAGATAGCCCCCGGAGCCTTCGCAAGGGGTTCTCCACCGAATATTCGGCACCGCCCGGTGCCGGGTTCAGGGGGTGACCGGACCGCGTTACTGGCAGCGGGGTGCCAGCGCGACCGGTTGAACGATAAGGATTGGATCCCGGCAGCGAAGTTAGGGGGTCGCTGCCTCGGCTCGAAAGAGCGGATCCGCACCGTTTCGTCACGTGGCGCCCGGGGTCGAAAGACCTCGGGCGTTATGTGTTTTACGGGCCCTTGCGGATTATGGATGCGCGTGCTTGTGGTCCTCCTCCACCCGCGCAAAGCAGGCGACCGCGATGCTGCAGGGCGCTGCGGCGGCGATCGCGGCAAGGCAGGCGCGGCTCGTCGCGCCGCTTGTGAGCACATCGTCGACCAGCACCACATCGCGTCCCCGCATCCGCGTCGCCGCGCCCGGCGCGAGGCGGATCGCCCCGGTCAACACCCGTTCGCGCGCGTCGCGGCCAAGCCCGCCGAGGTTGGGCGTGCGCCGGAACCGCACCAGCGCCGCCACCGCTGCCTCCCCCTTGCCCTGCTTGTGAAGCTCCTGCGCGAGCAGCGCCGCCTGGTTGAAGCCCCGGCTCCACAGCCGCCAGCGATGGAGCGGCACCGGCACCAGCAGCGGCGGCGCGCGGTCGGCTGAAGGCTCGGGCATCCGGGCCGCGATCAACCGCGCCAGAAGTCCAGCGAGCGCGATCCGGCCGCCGTGCTTGTAGGCCAGCACCAGCTTGCGCGAGGTCTCGTTGTAGTATGTCGCGGCATAGACTGGCACGGCGTGCCCTGCGACCTCCGGATGCTCGGGCACCTCGAGTGTGCTCCAGCAGTCAGTGCACAGCCCCGCCTGCGCCGCGACCGCAGCCCCGCACGAGGGGCAGCGCGGCGGATAGATGAAATCCACCACGGGTGCGAGGTGCCGGGCAAGCTGAGCGACCACTGCCATCCCCGGCAGTGTCGCACGGCTTGCAACCTGCAGGCAAGCGCGGCAGGGCGGCGCGGATGAGTACCCCCGCCGTCCCCACGATCTTCGCCGAAACCCGCCGCACCGCCCGCGCTCTGCGATCAGCGATGCGACTTGCGGCTACGGCGGATGCAGCGCGCTTCCTGCTGGACGAGATGGCCGAGGACATGATCGACCGGCTGAGCTTCGTGCGGCACACTCCCGCCCGCGCCCTGTTGATCGGCAGCGGGGCCGAGATGCTCGCCGCCTACCTCGCCCAAAGCGGTGCGGAGGTGGTCACCAGCCCCACTGTCAATCCTGCCGAACCGCTGGCGGGTGGCCCCATCGACTTCATCGGCGTGATCGGCCAGCTCGATGCCATCAACGACCTGCCCGGCGCGCTGATCCACCTGCGCAGCGCGCTGACCCCCGGCGGCCTCGTGATCGCGAGCTTCATCGGCGGCCAGAGCCTCCCCGCGCTGCGCGCCGCGATGATGGCGGCAGAGCCCGATCGACCGGCGGCAAGGATCCACCCGATGGTCGACGCCCGCGCCGCGCCCAGCCTGCTCCAGCGCGCAGGGTGGAAGGACCCGGTGGTCGACACCCACACTTTCGCAGTGCGCTATTCCTCGCTCGACAGGCTGGTGAGCGACCTCAGGGATCAGGGCCTCGGCAACGCGCTGGCCAAGCCTGCCGCACCGCTTGCCAAAGCCGCCCTCGCCCGCGCCCGCGCCGCCTTTGCCGCGCGCGCCGAGGCGGACGGCAAGACCACCGAGACCTTCGAGATCGTCACCCTCACCGGGCGGCGATCCCTCGCCGGAACCTAGGCGTTCTTGAGCGCCGCTTGCGCCGCCGCCAACCGCGCGATCGGCACGCGGTAGGGCGAGGCGCTCACGTAATCGAGCCCGACGCTCTCGCAGAAGGCGATGCTCGCCGGGTCCCCGCCATGCTCGCCGCAGATGCCCAGCTTGATGTCGGGCCGGGTCGCCCTGCCCCGCTCCGCCGCCAGCTCGACCAGTTGGCCGACCCCTTCGATATCGAGGCTGACGAAGGGATCACGCGGGAAGATGCCCTTGTCGACATAGACCGAGAGGAACCGCGCCGCATCGTCGCGGCTGACCCCCAACGTGGTTTGCGTCAAGTCATTGGTGCCGAAGGAGAAGAACGCGCCTTCCTCGGCAATCTCGCCCGCCATCAGCGCGGCGCGCGGGAGTTCGATCATCGTGCCCACCAGGTATTCGACCCGCGTGCCGGTCTCGGCGAAAACCTCCTCGGCGGTCTTGTCGACCAGCGCCTTGAGGATCGCCAATTCGCGCTTGGTGGCGACCAGCGGGATCATGATCTCGGGCAGCGGTGCCTCGCCGCTTACGTTCTTGACCGCGCACACCGCCTCGAAGATCGCGCGGGCCTGCATGGCGTAGATCTCGGGGAAGGTGATGCCGAGGCGGCAGCCGCGGTGGCCGAGCATCGGGTTGAACTCGTGCAGCTCGCCCGCGCGGCGCTTCAAATGATCGACCCCGAGGCCCGTCGCGTCGGCCAGCTCGGCGAATTCAGCGTCGGCATGGGGCAGGAACTCGTGCAGCGGCGGGTCGAGCAGGCGGATCGTGCAGGGCAGCCCCGCCATCACCTCGAAGATCGCGGTGAAATCGGCGCGCTGTTCGGGCAGCAATCCCGCCAGAGCGCGGCGGCGGCCCGCTTCATCCTCGGCGAGGATCATCTGGCGCACCAACGAGATACGCGAAGCTTCGAAGAACATGTGCTCGGTGCGGCACAGCCCGATGCCTTCTGCGCCGAACTGGCGCGCCATGCGGCAGTCGTCGGGGGTCTCGGCATTGGTGCGCACCTTCATGCGCCGCAGCTTGTCGGCCCAGACCATCAGCGTCCCGAAATCGCCCGCCAGCTCCGGCTCGACCGTCGGCACGATGCCGAGCATCACCTGCCCCGTCGCCCCGTCGAGGGTGATGGCATCGCCCTCCTTCAGCCCAGTCGCGCCGATCCGCAGCGTGCGGCTTGCCCGGTCGATCGAGACCTGCCCGGCGCCCGACACGCAAGGCCGCCCCATCCCGCGCGCCACCACCGCCGCGTGGCTCGTCATCCCGCCGCGCGCGGTGAGGATGCCCTGCGCCGCGTGCATCCCATGGATGTCTTCGGGGCTGGTCTCGACCCGCACCAGGATGACCTTCTCGCCGCGCCCCGCCCATTGCTCGGCGGTGTCGGCGTCGAGCACGATCTTGCCCGCAGCCGCCCCCGGCGAGGCCGGGAGGCCCGTGGTCAGCACATGCCGCTCGGCCTTGGGATCGAGCGTCGGGTGGAGCAGCTGGTCCAGTGCCATCGGATCAACCCGCCGCACCGCCTCGCGCTCGTCGATCAGGCCCTCGGCCACCATGTCGACCGCCATCTTGAGCGCGGCCTTGGCGGTGCGCTTGCCAGAGCGGGTCTGGAGCATCCACAATTTGCCACGTTCTACCGTGAATTCAATATCCTGCATGTCCTTATAGTGGAGTTCCAGCAGGTCGAACACGCGGGCCAGTTCGGCGTAAGCCTCGGGCAGCGCCTCTTCCATCGAGAGCGGCTTGGCCCCGGCGGCCTCGCGCGCGGCCTTGGTGAGATATTGCGGCGTGCGGATGCCCGCGACCACGTCTTCCCCTTGCGCGTTGATCAGGTACTCGCCGTAATAGGCGCGCTCGCCGGTCGCGGGGTCGCGGGTGAAGGCGACGCCGGTGGCGCTGGTCTCGCCCATGTTGCCGAACACCATCGCCTGCACGTTGACCGCGGTGCCCCAGTCGCCCGGGATGTCATTGAGGCGCCGGTAGACCTTGGCGCGGTCGCTGTCCCAGCTGTCGAACACCGCGCGGATCGCGCCCCACAGCTGCTCGGTCACGTCCTGCGGGAAGTCGCGGCCCAGTTCCTCGGCGACAATCCCCTTGTACTCGGCCACCAGCGCCTGCCAGTCTTCGGCGGCCATCTCGGTGTCGTTGTAAAAACCCTTGTCTTCTTTGGCGATTTCCAAGGCCTCTTCGAACAGCCCATGATCGATCCCAAGCACCACGTCCGAATACATCTGAATGAAGCGCCGGTAAGAGTCCCAGGCGAAGCGCGCGTCCCCGCTCGAGGCCGCCAGCCCCTCCACGGTGGCATCGTTGAGGCCGAGGTTCAGGACCGTGTCCATCATCCCCGGCATCGACACCCGCGCGCCCGAGCGGACCGAGACCAGCAGCGGATCGCCCGCATCGCCGAAGCGCTTGCCGACGGTCGCCTCGACATGAGCGAGCGCGTCGGTCACTGCGCTTCGCAAGCCATCCGGGAATTCCGCGCCATCCTGCAGATAGGCCACGCATTCCTCGGTGGTGATGGTGAAGCCCGGCGGGACCGGCAGCCCGATGCTCGCCATTTCGGCGAGGTTGGCGCCCTTGCCGCCGGTGACGGTCTTGTCCTTCTGGCGCGGATCGGAGTGGTCGGCGGAGCCTCCGAAAACATAGACCGTCTTCAATGTCATGTCTGTTCCTGCGCTGTAGTTGGTAAGGTGACAAAGGTTACAGTGTGTCACCCTAAAAATTGCTGACAATCACCTGTAATTAAAAGCATTCTACGAAAGTGACGGACAGGGGGAACGGGCCTTGTTTCACCCCTCGATCCGGCTGAAATCCGCGACCCGGTGCACCGCATCGCGGAAACGCGCGAGCAGGGCAAGCCGCGCGGCGCGCTTCTCCGCGTGGGCGTCGTTGACGGTCACCTCTTCAAAGAACCGGTCGATGGGTGCGCGCAGCGAGGCGAGCATGCGCATGGCAAAATCGAAGTCTTCACTCTCGATCGCGCCTCGGACGCCAGGCCCAGCCCTTTCCAGCGCGTCGATCAGTGCCTTTTCCGCTTCTTCGGGCGTGTAGGAAAGCTCTTTAGCCCCCTCGCCCGCCGTGTAGACTTCCTTCTTGAGGATATTCGCCGCGCGCTTGTAGCCCGCGAGGAGGTTGGCGCCGTCCTCGGTGGTGACGAAGGCCTGAAGCGCATGGACGCGGGCGAGCAGGCGGACGAGATCGTCCTCCCCGCCGAGCGCGAACACCGCGTCGATCAGGTCGTGGCGGACGCCAGCCTCGCGCTGCTGGACTTTGAGGCGGTCGGCGAAGAAGTCGAGGAGCTCTCCAGACGCTTCCATCGCACGCAACGAGAAAGCGCGCGCGTCGTCGTTTGCCTGTTCGGTTCCCGCTTGAATCAACGGATCGAAAACTTGCGACCATGTTAGGCCAGTCTTCAAAGCAGCCAACAGGTCAATTGCTGGCATAATTCGCTCAAGCGGTGACCTTTGGCGACCAAACGTGACTTCAGCGGCAGCTAGGAAGAATGCAGACCTCAAGGGCAGACGAAGTTCATTACCGACGACTGTCGCGATAACGCCCAGAGCGGCACGCCGTAAAGCAAACGGGTCTCTACTTCCGCTCGGTGGCATTTGCTCAGCAAAGAAGCCAGCCAAAGTATCCAGCTTATCCGCCAGCGAAACCGCCACAGTCACCGGCGCGGTGGGCACGTCATCCCCCTGCCCGACCGGCTTGTAGTGGTCGCGGATCGCGTCCGAAACTTCCTGCGGCAGGCCTTCCTTCGCGGCGTAGTAGCCGCCCATCAGGCCCTGCAATTCGGGGAACTCGCCGACCATCTCGGTGACGAGATCGGCCTTGCACAGCCGCGCGGCCTGTTCGGCGAGGTCGGCGAGGCGTGCCCGCTCCTCCCCTGCAAGGGGAGGGGGACCATCCGCAGGATGGTGGAGGGGCGGGCCACCGCGATCCGAGAGCAGGCCTATCGGGGCAGCGCCGCTCGCCCCTCCACCAGCTTCGCTGGTCCCCCTCCCCGTTCCGGGGAGGATTATGCCCTCCTCGCACAACCAACGCGCCAGCTTGGCCACGCGCTCGACCTTGTCGGCAACCGTGCCCAGCTTCTCGTGGAAGGTGATGCGCGCCAGCTTCTTCGCGTGCTCGGCAAGCGGGGTCTTCTGGTCCTGCTCCCAGAAGAAACGCGCGTCCGACAGCCGCGCCGCCAGCACCTTGCGGTTGCCGTCGACCACCACGGCGGGGTCGATGGGACCGATGTTCGCGGTGCAGACGAAGGCGTTGGCCAAGCGAGCAGCCGCACCTGCCCCTCCACCATGCTGCGCATGGTCCCCCT
>PNKW01000083.1 GCA_013822695.1 Erythrobacter sp.
TCCGGATCGAATACGGCAAAGCCATCATCATCGATGGTTTCGGTCGGGGGGGTGATCCCGTCGGGCCCGATCAGCACCGCAGTGGGGAGCGCATTGCCGGTGCTCTCGACCGTGATGGTCGGGCTGGTGAGCTGGGTGATGGTGAGGTTGGCCGGATCGCCTCCGCCGCGGAACTCGCCGACCGTGCCGAGGACGGTCACGCCGTCACCGGCAACCACGGTGGGCGCGGTGCCGGTGAAAACGAACAGCGCGTCTGACGTCGCGCGGTTGCCGTCCCCGGTCGGGTCCTGGAGGTAGAATCCGTTGGTGGCGACGGCGGTGACGATGCCCGAGGTGGTCACTTCATTGCCGACGAAGGGCGAGGTGTGGCCTGCCCCCTGGATCTGCCCGATGCGCAGGATCAGCGGGTCATCATTGGCAATCGTGCCTGTCGCCGTACCATCGCCAATGGTGGCCCCGCCGGCCACGTTGGACAGTGCCACCCGGAAGAACTCGATCGGCTCGCCAACGGTATCGGCGGCAACCTGCAAGGTGATCGGACGGAAGGTCTCGCCGTCGGCAAAGGTCACGGTGCCCGACAGCGCGCCCACAAAGTCGTCAGCATTCGCATCAGAGAAGGCGCTGCCGAACTCGGCTGCGAAATCCACCGTTACAGCGCCCGTGCTGCCACCGACGCGGAACAGGTTGAAGGTGATCGCGGTGGTGCCGCTATTGCCCTCGACCACGCGCGCATCGGCAATGAACAGCGTGCCGGCGGGATTGGCCGCGACAAAGTTCTGCCCGGTGTTGACCTGACCGAAGGTCGCGTTCTGCGAGGTCTGGAAGGCGAAATCATTGGCGGTAAAGCCCGTGCCGCCCGCCTGCAGCGACGTGCCGAACGGGGCCGAGTTTTCCGAGACCCCGATGTCAATGCTAGTCAGACCGGCAGCCGGACCATTGGTGGCAGTCAGCGGCCCTTCGTAAGACAGGAACTGCACCACCTGCCCCGCCGGGCCAACCAGCGCAACGCCATCGGGCGCGCCGTTCTGGAGGCCGGGGGCGAGGAAGGCGAGGGTGCCGAAGCCATCGTCCTGATTGGGGATCACCCCGTTCAAGGCAATGGTGCCATACACCACCCCGCCATTGCCATTGTAGAGCACGAGCGACCAGCCGGTGAGGTCCGTGCCAGCCGCGCCAGCGACTTCGATAAACTCGCCGACATCGGCGCCTGCGGTGTCATAGTGGATTTCGTTGATGAACACCTCGGCCGGGCCCGGAGGGGGCAGATCATCGTTGAGGATCGTGCCGGTCGCGGTGGCGGCGGTGATGGTCGCGCCGCCGGTGGGGTTCGACAGCGTGACGCTGAGCGTCTCGTCGCGTTCGATTTCGGTATCGCCGATCACATTGACGGTGATTGTCGCGGTGGTTGCGCCATCGGCAAAGCTGACCGTGCCCGAGAGGGGGGCAGCAATGTCGGCTGCGGTCGCGGTCCCGAGGTTGACCGTGTAATCGGCTGTCACGGCGCCATCGTCACCATTGGCGCGCGTGACGGTGAACAGCAGCGCAGTGGTGCCGCTGTCGCCTTCGATCACGCTGGTATTGGCGATGCTGAGCGTGCCGGGCTGGAGCACCACACCGCCATTGAAGGTCTGTCCGGCATTGATGCTGCCGACGCTTTGCGCAGCGGGGCCGGTGAAGGTGAAATCGGCTGCTTCGGTGCCCGTACCGGTGCGCTGGAGCGAGAGGCCGACCGCTTCGGTACCGTTCTCGGCCACGCCGATATCGGTGCTGGTGAGCCCATCGGCAGGGCCGCCCACGGCGACGAAGGTGCCCTCATAGGAAAGGAATTCCACCACATTGCCACTGGCATCGACCAAGGCGATACCATCCGGCGCGCCGTTCTGGATCCCGCTGGACGGCCCGGCAAAGCTCAGCGCGCCAAATCCGTTGCCCTCATCATCAATCGTTCCAGTGAGGTTGATCGTGGCGTAGGGCGCGCCGCCGCTGCCGTTATAGAGCACCAGCATCCAACCGTTAAGATTGGTGCCCGCTGTGCCCGCCACCTCGACGAATTCGCCGACATCGGCCCCGGTGTTGTCATAGTGGATTTCATTGATGAACACGACCGGCGCGGGCGGCGGTGCGGCGACGTCGTCATTGGTGATGGTGCCGCTCGCCGTGGCGGTGCCGATGGTCGCACCGCCGGTGGGGTTGGACAGAGTGATGTTGAAGGTCTCATCCGGCTCGACCACGGTGTCACCATTGATCGCGATCGTGATTGTTGCAGTGGTCGCACCCGCCGCAAAGCTGACCGTGCCGGAGGTGGCGCCCGTGACATCGGCGGCATCGGCGGTGCCGAAGGTCAGCGCATAGTCTGCGGTGACTGCGCCATCCGAACCGCCGGTCCGGGTGACAGTGAACACCAGATTGGTGGTGCCGCTATCGCCCTCGGCTATGGCGGCGTCGGCGATGCTGAGCGAGCCGGGCTGTGCCGGTGCGCCAAAGCTCTGACCGGTATTGGCAGCGCCTGCCGTGGAGGCAATCGAGGTGGCGCCCCAGGTAAAGTCGCCTGCGGTCGTGCCCGTGCCGGTCAGCTGCAGCGAGGTGCCCACCGCTTCGGTGCCGTTCTGGACGACGCCGACATCGGTGCTGAGTAATCCGGCCGCAGGCCCGGTGCTCGCGGTAAAAGTGCCTTCATAGGACAGGAACTGCACGACATTGCCGTTATTGTCGACCAGCGCAAAACCATCGGGCGCGCCGTTCTGGAGACCGGTGGCCGGCACATTGTAGAAGTCGCGGCCACCGGCCGTGGTGGGCGTGATCGCACCCAGATCGATGGTGTTGTAGATCACTCCGCCACTGCCATTGTAGAGCAGCAGCGTCCATCCCGCGAGGCTGGTGCCCGCTATGGCCGTGATCTCTACGAACTCGCCAACATCGGCTCCCACGTTGTCGTAGTGGAATTCATTGATGAAGGTGGTGGACGACGTGCCTGCAACCATGGTTCTGCCCCCTGAAGCGGCGCGCCGAGTCCCTTACGCACCCGGCGGCGCGGTTAACCATGCGTGGCTAGAACCGCTCCGCGTAAGCGCGATTACGGTTTTGTTACTGAGGTGATATTTTGGATCGCTTGTGGCTGCGCAGGGGGCCTTGCGGGCGCAATCAGAGCGGCACGACCTTGTCCCGGTCATGCGCAGGCAGAGCATCGGCGGCTGGCGAAGAATTTGGCTCCCCGAGTAGGATTCGAACCTACGGCCAAGTGATTAACAGTCACCTACTCTACCGCTGAGCTATCGGGGAGCAACTCTTCCAAGCGGTCTAAGGAAGAGCGGAAGCGCGCCTATATGGGGGGCGCTTCAGGATTGCAAGGGGGTTTTGAGCGCCCTCCGGCATCATCCCCTGATCGGTCGCAAAGCGACCGCAAGGCCGAACGGTCGCCCGCAGCGACGCGGCCTTCAGGCCGTGTGAGCGAGGATATCGCGCGCCGGAGGGCGCGCGGAAACACATCACGCCGTGACAAACTGCTCGGCCACGATCCGCTCCTCGAGGCTCTGGCCGGGGTCGAACAACAGCGTCAGATCGCAATCGCGCGCGATCTCGAGGCGCACCTCGGCGATGTCGCGCAGTTCCTTCTGGTCGGCGACCGCGGCGACGGGGCGCTTCACCGGCTCGAGCACCTTCAGGATGATCTTCATCCGGTCAGGCAGGATCGCCCCGCGCCAGCGCCGCGGGCGGAAGGGGCTGATCGGGGTGAGCGCGAGCATCTTGCTGTCGAGCGGCAGGATCGGCCCCTGCGCGCTGAGGTTGTAGGCGGTCGAGCCGGCGGGCGTCGCCACCAGCACCCCGTCGCACACCAGTTCGCGGATGCGCACGCGGTCTCCCACGGTGACCTCGATCTTGGCGGTCTGGCGGGTTTCGCGCAGCAACGAGATTTCGTTGATGGCGGAGAGCACTTGGGTCTCGCCGTCCTGCGTCAGCGCCTCGACCCGCAAGGGCGAGATCGTCCAGTGACGCGCCTTGTTGACCTTGGCAGCGATCGCCGCGCGCTTGTCGTAGCGGTTCATCAGGAAGCCGACCGTGCCGAGGTTCATCCCGTAGGCGGGGATCACCCGGCCGGCATCCATCATCGCGTGGAGCACCTGGAGCATGTAGCCGTCGCCGCCCAGCACCACCGCGGCATCGGCCTCGGCCAGCGGCACCCACTCGCATTGCGGCAGGAGCGCCGCGCGCGCTCCCTGTGCGCGCTCGGTCTCCGAGGCCAGCAGCGCGAGCCGCTGAAAGGTCATGCCATTGCTCGCCATTCTTCCCCCTCAGGCCCGGCCAAGCCCCGCTTTGCCGCTTATCCCCGGCGCTCTTCTAGGCGGTTGCCCTGATGTGCCATATCGGCTCGGATTGCAATTGATGCGAGGCAGCCTTGCGATCAAGGGTTAAGGGGAGGGGCAAAGAGGAGGCCGATGGAACAGGGTCCGACATCGCTGCGCCGACCGTCGAGCCGCGGGCATCTGCCCGGGGTGCGTCCGGGCGTGCTCGAGGCGGATCTGCTGCGCGCGCTCGACCGGCGCGAGATCGAGGTGCTGTTCCAGCCGCAATTTTCCTGCATCACCGGCGCGCTGACCGGCGCGGAGGCGCTGGCGCGCTGGCGCCACCCGACGCTGGGCGCAATTGGCGCGCGCGATCTGTTCGCGGTGGCCGAGCGTGCGGCGCTGGTCGCGCCGCTCTCGCGCCATGTGGTGGCCCGCGCGCTCGAGGATGCGGCGACCTGGCCCGAAGGGCTGACATTGTCGCTCAACATTACGCCCGAGGAACTGGGCGATCCGCGCTTCGCCGCCGATTTCGCGGCGCTGATCGGCCAGTCCGACATCGCGCCGCAGCGGCTGATGCTCGAGATCACCGAGGATTTGCTGCTGCGCAACCTTGCCCAGGCGGCGAGCGCCTTGAAGGCGCTGCGCGGCCTCGGCTTCCGTACCGCGCTTGACGATTTTGGCGCAGGCTTCTGCAATTTCCGCTATTTGCGCGAGCTTCCTCTGGATGCTCTGAAGCTCGACAAGGCGATGGTCGAGGGCGTGCCGGCCGACACCACCGCGCTTGCGGTGCTGCGCGCGATTGTCGCGCTGGCAAAGGCATTGGGCCTTGCGGTCTATGCCGAGGGGATCGAGGACGAGATCCAGCGCGCCGCGATCACCGCGGAAGGTTGTGACTACTGGCAGGGGTTCCTGCGTGCCCAACCGATGCCGAGCGAGCAGGTCGTGGCCCTGTCACGCACCGCGCGCGGGATGGGGCACGGCTGAAGCGGGCGGCGGGCAGACCAAGCCCGCCCGCCGCCGCTTCGCGATCAGAACGTCTGGCGCGCCGTCACGCCGAAGGTGCGCGGCTGCCCGATATTGAACCCGAGCCGCGCACGGCCACCGCGCTCGCGGTCGAACGACAGCAGCGGGTTCTCGTCGAACAGGTTGGTGACATAGGCCGTCAGCGATAGGCCGCGATCAAGCTCGATCCCGGCGCTGAGGTTGACCAGCTGGTAATCGGGCAGTTCCAGATCGACCGTGGTCGACGCAGTCGCCGGGGCGCCGCCGAAGGGCAGGCCATGGACGAAGGTGCGCGGATTGTTCTCCTGGTCGGCCGGCTGCGTGAAGCGCGAGCCGACATGCTGGAACGAGCCGGTGATGAAGGCCGTGGTGCTGTCGCCAAGCTCCCACTCGTAGCTGCCGCTGGCCGAAAGCTGGAATTCGGGCACCGAGGGCAGGCGGTTGCCATCGCGGATCCCGGTGGCGCTGGCGAGCGGACCGGGCAGGGTGCTGTTGAACTCCGTCTGGATATAGCTGCCGGACAGGTCGAAATTGAGGCCCGGCGCGGGCTGGAAGCCGAACTCGGCCTCGATCCCGGCCGCGAAGGCCTCAGGCACGTTGAACACGATCCGCGACGAGCAGCTGCCCGCATCGAGCGTCACCTGAAGGTCGGTAATGTCATTGTAGAAGGCGGCGGCGTTGAAGGTGAAGCCATCGCCTTGCGTCTTCACGCCCAGCTCGTAGTTCCACAGGGTTTCGTCGTCATAGTCCTGGAAGCCGCCGAACAGGGCGAGGTCCTGGGCATTGCAGAGCGGGGTGTTGAGCGGGTCGTTGACCCCGCCAAGCCGGAAGCCCTGCGCGGCCTGCGCGTTGATCGTGACGCTGTCGCTCGCCTTGTAGCTGAGCAGGAAGCGCGGGGTGAAGCCGTCCGAAGCGGTGGTGTCGACCACGCCGGCATCGCCGTTGGCGAACAGGCCGCCGGTGGTGATGGTGCGGGTTTCCTCGAAATCGTAGTAGCGCCCGCCAGCGGTGAAGGTCAGCTTCTCGGTGATGTCGTAAGTCGCCTCGCCGAACACCGCGAACTGCTTGATGTCGAAGGGCAGGTCGGAATTGAACGGCGAATCGGCCGGGAAGCCGTTCGCCACTGCGGCCGAGGTGCCCGCGCCCAGCGTCGCATCGGTAAAGGCGTCGTAGCCCGGGGTGGGCAGACGCTGGCGATAATCGCGCTGCACATCGGAATAGAAGCCGCCGATAAGCCACTGGAACGGGCCGTCATAGTCCGATGCGAGCCGCAATTCCTGCGTGAAGGTCGAAAGGTCGGTCGTGTCGCGCAGGTTCGAGGCCAGCGCCACCCCGGTCGCGGGGAAACCGAGATCGACCGAGACCGAGCCGGTCAGCGCGCTGGCATCGCGGCTGACGAGGATGTCGCGGTTGATGTAGGAGGTGACCGAGGTCAGATCCATCGACCCAAGGCCGATCTTGACCGTGAGGTCGGCGATGAAGGTCTCGTCCTCGAAGCGCTCGGGCAGCAGCAGGAACTGCTCGCGCTCGCCCAGTTGCACGGCGGGGCGCGTGGTGGTGAAGGGGTTGGCGAAGAGATTGAAGACTTCCTGCCGGTTGAAGCCGCCGACCTCGATCTTCTGGTAGATCACGCGCGGGGTGATCGAGAGGTTGTCGGTGGGCTCGAAGGTCAGCGCGATGCGGCCGCCGTAGCGCTCGCCATCATTGACGTTCTCGCCGCCGCCCGGGCCAGCCGCGTCGATGAAGCCGGCGTAGCGGGTGTAATAGCCCACCGCACGGATTGCCGCATTGTCGCCCAGCGGCAGGTTGACCGCGCCCTTGAGGTGGCTGCCGGCATTGCCGCCGTCAATGATGTTGACGTTGGCCTCGACCGTTCCTTCGGTCACGCCCAGCCGGGGCTGGTTGGTGATGTAGCGGATCGTGCCGCCGACCGATCCCGATCCGAACAGCGTGCCCTGCGGCCCGCGCAGGGTCTCGACGCGGTTGAGGTCGAACAGGTCGATGTCGGGGGTGAACAGCGAGAGCGAGATCACCGATTCGTCGAGATAGACGCCAACCTGCTCCTTCACGCCGGGCTGATCGCGCACCACCTGCCCTGCGGAAATCCCGCGCACCGAAACCTGGCTCTGCCCCGGCCCGAGGTTCTGGATCGTCAGGCCTGCGACATTGCGCGACAGGTCTTCCAGCGTCACTGCGCCCGAACGCTGGATGTCTTCCTGGGTCTGCGCGTTGATCGAAAAGGGCACATCCTGGATCGTGGTATCGCGCTTGGTTGCCGAGACGATGATGACGTTGCCTTCATATTCCTCGGCTTCCGGCGGAGCGGCGGCGGTGTCCTGCGCCAGGGCAGGGGCGCCCGAAAGCACTGCGGCGACGCTCGCGAGCAGGACAGACCGGCGAAAATTACGGGTTGCGACGGTGTTCGTCATGACAGGTTCCCTATGCTTCAGAGTTTAGTCTCTGATATTGCTGAATCGGAATCGTGTCACAATGGCGGCAGTGCAGCAAGCAGCACGGAGCGGGCTGCGCGATTGCACAGGCCACTTGTGGCCTTTGCGCATCAGGATGCATGCAGGCCGGCAAGAAACAACGCGCCAGATCGTGCGTTGCCGCCTAGGGGGGAGCGCCCCTTATCCGAACGGAACCCCCTGCCCGTGAAGCTCCAGATCGACGTCCAGCTTGATTACTGGTTCGCGCAGCCCTGCGCGGTCTTGCTCCAGATCGAGGTGGCAGCGGCCGGGGGCCAGACGATCGAGCAATCCGCCGTCACGATCGGCGCGCCGCTTACTCGCATCGCGGCGCAGGACGGCTTTGGCACGCGCGCGTGGCTGGCGGCTGAGGGGCGGATGCTGGTCGATTACGCGGCGCGCGTGAGCATCGCGCGGCCCGCGTCCGATTATGCCGCGCTGCCGCGTACGCCGCTCCGCCTGCTGCCCCCCGAGGCGGTGCAATATCTGCTGCCGTCGCGCTACTGCCCGTCCGAGCGCTTCTTCGATCTGGTCGAGGCGCGCTTTGCGGGGCTTGATGGCGGGGCGCAGGTCGCGGCGATGGCCGGATGGATCGCCGAACACATCGCCTACGAGCGTGGATCGAGCACAGCGGACACCACCGCGCTCGACACCTTCCATGACCGCGTGGGGGTGTGCCGCGACTATGCCCACCTGATGATCGCGCTCGCCCGCGCCGCCGACATCCCTGCGCGCTATGCCAGCGTCTATGCCCTGCGCGCGAGCCCGCCCGATTTCCATGCGGTTGCCGAGGTCTACCTCGGCGGGGCGTGGCACATCATCGATCCCACCGGCATGGCGAGCGCCCGCGACACGGCAATCATCGGCATCGGCCGCGATGCAGGCGACGTCGCCTTCCTCACCGCCTTCGGCCCGCTCGTGATGAACAGCCAGAGCGTGACGGTGCGCGAGATCTAGGCGCCCCACGTCCGCCAGCACCGCAAGGTCAGGCTTCGAAGACCGCCGCCATCCGCGCCCGGTCATAATCGAGCAGCCAGTCGTTGCGTTCGGCATAGAGGGCTTCGAGCGGGGCCTTTTCGAGCGCCGTGATGTCCATGCCCCTGTCATCATAGGCATCGACGCAGATGCCGCGTTCAAGATCGACGAGCTTTGCCTGAACCGGCGCCCGCGGCGCGATGCCGAGGTCCTGACCCACCTGGTTCCAGAGCAGGATGTCTGCCTGCTCCCACGTCAGCAGGACAGCGCGCTGCTCCCACGGCTCCATCTCCGGATCATCGACATCGCAGTGCCACCAATAGCTGGCCCATGATGCAAGGCAGGCATCGCTCGGAACGCCCAGAACCGCGAGGTGATCGAAGGCGGTCCCGGTGGTCCATCCGTACTCTTCCGCCCCAGCAATTAGTGCGGGTTCCGAAGAACCGCCGATGATCGCGACGACTTGTTCACCCGGCAGCGCAAACCGGGCGAGAGCGCGGGCGCGTTCAAAGGCGTGGATGAACTTCGTCACATAGCGCCCGACACATTCGCCATCGCTCAGTTCGAACCGCAGCCAATAGGGCGATGCCCAGAGCTCGTTTTGCCAATCGGGTCCCAGGGTAAGGGTCATTGCCGCTGTCTAGCTGGCACCGTGCATTGTGGCAATCTGGCCCCGCTCACGCCGCCTTCTTCGCCTTGGTCGCCTTTTTCACGATCCCCGAGAGGCCCTTGGTGAGCTGGAACAGCCCGTTGAGCCGGCTCAGCGGATCGCTCCAAGCGCGGTTGATCACCAGCTTCATGTCGGGGCGCAGCTTGGCGGTGTCCTTGCCACCCTCGTTGAGCCGCGCGACATAGGCAATAAGGCCTGCGGGATCGGGGAAGTCGTCCTGATGGAAGCCCACCAGCGTGCCGCGCGCGCCGACGTCGATCTTGGCGATGTTGGCAGTGATGGCCTGATGCTTGATCTCGATCAGGCGGATGAGGTTCCTGGTCGGCTGCGGCAGGTCGCCGAAGCGGTCGATCATCTCGGCGGCAAGGCTTTCGATCTCGTGCTGCCCCTCGGCCTGGTTCAGGCGGCGGTAGAGCGCCATGCGCACCGCGAGATCGGGGACGTAGTCCTCGGGGATCATGATCGGCGCATCGACCGTGATCTGGGGCGAGACCTTGTCGCGCGCTGGGGCGAGGCCCATTTCGCCCGCCTTGGCCGCGAGGATCGCCTCTTCGAGCATCGCCTGATAGAGCTCGAACCCGACCTCGCGGATATGGCCCGATTGCTCGTCGCCCAAGAGATTGCCCGCGCCGCGAATGTCGAGATCGTGGCTGGCGAGCTGGAAGCCGGCGCCGAGCGAATCGAGGTCGCCCAGCACCTTCAGCCGCTTCTGCGCGACTTCCGACAGCGCCACGCCCGCTTCGTGGGTCAGATAGGCATAGGCGCGCAGCTTGGCCCGGCCGACTCGCCCTCGCAGCTGATAGAGCTGGGCGAGGCCGAAGCGGTCGGCGCGGTGGATGATCATGGTATTGGCGCTGGGGATATCGAGCCCGCTTTCGACGATGGTGGTCGAGAGCAGCACATCATACTTGCGGTCGTAGAAGGCGCCCATCCGCTCCTCGACCTCGCCGGGCGACATCTGGCCGTGGGCGGAGACCGACTTGATCTCGGGAACGTGTTCGCGCAGCCATTCCTCGACATCCGCCATGTCGGAGATGCGGGGCACGACGATGAAGCTCTGCCCGCCGCGGTGATGTTCGCGCAGCAGCGCCTCGCGCATCACCATGTCGTCCCACTCCATCACATAGGTGCGCACCGCGAGGCGGTCCACCGGCGGGGTCTGGATGGTGGAAAGCTCGCGCAGGCCGCTCATCGCCATCTGGAGCGTGCGCGGGATGGGCGTGGCGGTGAGGGTGAGGACGTGAACGTCGGCGCGCAACTGCTTCAGCTTTTCCTTGTGGGTGACCCCGAAGCGCTGCTCTTCGTCGACGATGACAAGGCCGAGGTTCTTGAACTTGGTCGACTTGGAGAGGATCGCGTGGGTGCCGACCACAAGGTCGATCTGCCCGTTCTCCAGCCCGTCGCGGGTCTCGGCAGCCTCCTTGGAGGTGACAAGGCGGGACAACCGCCCGACTTTCAGCGGGAATCCCGCGAAGCGCTCGGCGAAGTTCTGGTAGTGCTGACGTGCCAGCAAAGTCGTTGGCGCAACGATGGCCACTTGTTGTCCATTCATTGCCGCGACGAAAGCGGCGCGTAGCGCGACCTCGGTCTTGCCGAAACCGACATCGCCGCACACCAGCCGGTCCATCGGGCGGCCGCTTTCGAGATCGCCCAGCACGTCGGCGATGGCGCGCTCCTGATCCTCGGTCTCGGACCAGGGAAAGCGGTCGGTGAACTGGCCGAGCGTCTGCGGATCGGCGGGGAGGGCGGGGGCCTGCCGCAATGCGCGCGCGGCGGCGACCTGCATCAGCTCGCCGGCGATGGCGGTGATGCGCTCCTTGAGCTTGGCGCGGCGGCGCTGCCACGCCTCGCCGCCGAGCCGGTCGAGTGCGACAGCCTGTTCGGACGAACCGTAGCGGGTAAGGACGTCGATATTCTCGACCGGAATGAACAGCTTGTCCCCGCCCGCATATTCGAGCGCAACGCAATCATGCTTGCTCTTGCCGACCGGAATCGCCTCGAGCCCGAGATATTTGCCGATCCCGTGCTCGACATGCACCACCAGATCGCCCTGCGACAAGGCCTGAAGCTCGGCGAGGAAGGCATCGGAATCCTTGCGCTTCTTCTTGCGCCGCACCAGCCGGTCGCCGAGGATGTCGGCCTCGGTGAGGATTTCGAGCGTGTCGCTGGCGAAGCCGGTCTCGAGCGGCAGGACGACCACCGCGGTGGTCTTCTTCGCCGCCAGCCCCAGCGCCTGCTGCCAGTTGTCGGCAAGCGCGGTGGGCGCGCCGGCCTCGTCGATGATCGCGGCGATGCGGCGCGCGCTGCCGTTGGAATAGGCCGCGACCAGGGACTTGCGCGCGGATTTGCCGACGGACTTGAGGTGCGCGGCGGCAGCCTCATAGACATTCTCGCCGCGCCCGCGCTCGGGGGCGAAGTCGCGGGCCGAGCGGAAGTCGAAATCGACGACCCCGACCCCTTCCTCG
This sequence comes from Erythrobacter sp., assembly GCA_013822695.1. Lineage (GTDB taxonomy): Bacteria > Pseudomonadota > Alphaproteobacteria > Sphingomonadales > Sphingomonadaceae > Erythrobacter. Next base: position 11,864 of record PNKW01000083.1, read on the forward strand.
GATGCGAAGCCGGTGGCGCGATGGGCGGGCATGGCGGCCAGCGCCGCCTCGAACTCGGCGCGCGCAAGGTAGAGCGCATCGGGCTTCAACGGGCGGTAGGAGCCCTTCCTCTCGCCCGCGATCCGGCCGCGCTGCTCGTGGTAATCGGCGATGTCGGTCAGGCGTTCTTCTGCCGCCCCCAGCGCGCTCTGGTCGATCACGACGACATCGTCTTTGCTCAGGTGATCGAAAAGGCTCGCAAGCTTCGCTTCGAACAGTGGCAGCCAGTGCTCCATGCCAGCAAGGCGGCGGCCCTCGGACACGGCCTCATAGAGCGGGTCCTGCGTCGCATTGGCGCCGAACAGCTCGCGATAACGGCTGCGGAAGCGCTTGATGCTCTCCTCGTCGAGCAGGGCTTCGGAGGCGGGAAGCAGCAGGTGGCTATCGATCCGCTCCACGGTTCGCTGGGTGGCGGGATCGAACAGGCGCAAGCTTTCCAGCTCGTCACCGAAGAAATCGAGCCTGAGGCCGCTTTCTAGCGAGGAGGGGAAGATGTCGACGATCGACCCGCGCACCGCGAATTCGCCGTGGTCGATCACGGTGTCGGTGCGGCTGTAGCCTTGCCGGACGAGCAGCGCGGTCAGGCTCTCCTGCCCGATCTGCGTGCCGACCCTGAACTCGCGCACGCTCTCGCGCACCCGGAAGGGGGTGAGCACGCGCTGGAGCACGGCGTTGACGGTGGTCACCAGCAATTGCTGCGCTGCGCCCGGCTGCTGGAGCTTGTGGAGCGCGGCGAGCCGTTCGGCGCTGATCGACAGCGCGGGGCTGGCGCGGTCGTAAGGGAGGCAGTCCCACGCGGGGAAGGTGACCACCTCGATCTCGGGCGCGAAGAAGCGCGCTGCCTCGGCCGCGGCGCGCATTGCGGCATCGTCGGGCGCGATGAACACCGCACGGCGCTTCGCGGCGCGGGCGAGATCGGCGAGCACCAGCGGCAGGCTCCCGCGCGGGAGCGAGGCGAGAGTCAGCGGTTCGCGGGCCGCAAGGATGCGGTTCAAATC
>PNKW01000084.1 GCA_013822695.1 Erythrobacter sp.
AGCCGAACTGCAGCTTTTGGCCCGGCGATGGCCAATCCAGCCATTTCCTACAGGTCTGGCGCGCGCTAACCTGCGGCCTGTTCTTTCGCATTGTCGGTCAGGGATAGCTCACCCCGTCGCGGCGCGCGTTTTTGCGCTCCGGTTTCCGTGTCCGTCCGGCCCGTATCCGGACGGCAAACCTATGGAATGAGACGGAAATAGGGAAAGTAGGGAAGTTGGCAGGGTGAAACCTTTGTCACCTTCCCAACACGCCTCACGCCTCCAGCTCGACGTCCCAGTACAGCCAGTCGCGCCAGGTTTCGTGGAGGTAGCCCGGCGGGAACAGCTTGCCCGCCTGTTGCAGCTGCCAGCTCGTCGGGCGGATCGGAGCCTGGTGGAGCGGCATCGCGGCCTGCTTGGGGGTGCGCCCGCCCTTCTTCATGTTGCAGGGTGCGCAGGCAGTGATGATGTTCTCCCACGTGGTGCGCCCGCCGAGGCGGCGCGGCACCACATGGTCGAAGGTCAGGTGATCGTGGCTGCCGCAATATTGGCACTGGAAGCGGTCGCGCAGGAACACGTTGAAGCGGGTGAAGGCGGGAAACTCGCTGTGCTTCACATATTGCCTGAGCGCGATGACGCTCGGGATCTTCATGTCGAAGCTGGGCGAATGCACCTCGCGGTCATAGCTCGCAACGATGTCCACCCGGTCGAGGAACACCGCCTTGATCGCGGTCTGCCACGGCCAGAGGCTGAGCGGGTAATAGGACAGCGGGGTATAATCGGCGTTGAGCACCAGCGCCGGGCAGGCCGATAGATTGCGCGTCGGATCCTCGTCGATCCCGCGGAACTTCGCCACTCTCTCGATCAGTTCGGCATTGAACACGACGCGCGTTCCTCCCTGATTGACCTCTATCCTGCCGTGGCAGGGCAAAGAGTCAAACCCGTGACAGGGTGGCTATCCACAGGGACAGGCTGTGCATGACCTGTGGATAGCGCACAAAAATGTCCTGTGGCATGGGCCTTTGCGATGGACCGCGCCGCACCTCCCGTGACCCGTTTCGCGCCGAGCCCCAACGGGCGGCTGCATCTGGGCCATGCGCTGTCGGCGATCGTGGCGCATGATCTGGCGCGGGAAGGCGGCGGGCGCTTCCTGCTCAGGATCGAGGATATCGACGGGCCGCGCTCGCGCCCGGAACTCGCCGACGAATTCCGCCGCGATCTGGAATGGCTGGGGCTCGAATGGGAGGAGGTGTCCGCGCAATCGACCCGCCTCGCCAGCTATGCCGCCGCAGCGGACGACCTGAAGGCGCGCGGGCTCATCTACCCCTGCACCTGCACCCGCAGCGAGATCGAGGCGGCAGGCGCACTGCCGGGGGCGGAGGGGCTGATCTACCCCGGCACCTGCAAGCACCGCGCGCCCGACCCGGCGCGCCCGGCGGCATGGCGGCTCGATGCGGAAAAGGCGCTCGCGATCACCGGCCCGCTGGTGTGGGAGGATGCGCTGGCAGGCCCGCAGCAGGTCGACCTTGCCGACCTCGGCGATGTCGTGCTGGTGAGAAAAGACCTACCGGCCTCCTACCACCTCGCCGTCACGCTCGACGATGCGGCGGATGGCGTGACGCTGGTCACCCGCGGGGCTGACCTTTTCGCCGCGAGCCATGTCCACCGCACGCTGCAAGCCCTGCTCGGGCTCCCGGTGCCGCGCTGGCACCACCACCCTCTGCTGCTTGGGGAGGACGGCGAGAAACTCGCCAAACGCCGCGGCTCGCCCGCGCTGGCAGAGCGGCGCGAAGGGGGTGAGGACGGGCGCGTGCTTGCCGCACAACTCAGGATGCAACTTTTGGCACTTGGAACCTGAGGCCCCAAGGTCCATTTAGATACGCATGACCTATGTCCTCATCCCCGCGCTCCTGATCCTCATGGGCCTTACCGCCTTCTCGCTGGTCAAGGGCATCATCGCCTTCCTCCAGACAACCAAGATCGACCTCGAGACCGGGGAGGGCAGCACCGCAACCGACATGCAGCTCGCCCAGAACAAGGCGATGTTCGCGCGCATCAAGTATCAGGGGCTGGCGATCGCGGTGGTCGCGATCCTTCTGGCGGTGTCGCGCTAAGCCCTTCACGCGATGGTCAAGCTCAACCGGATCTACACCCGCACCGGGGATGACGGGACGACGGGCCTCGTCGATGGCTCGCGCTGCCCCAAGCACTCCGCGCGCATCGCGGCGATGGGGCTGGTGGACGAGGCGAACTCCGCCATCGGCCTTGCCATCTGCGCGCTCGAAGGCGCGGCCGAGAGGGCGCTCCTGACCCGGGTCCAGAACGACCTGTTCGACCTTGGCGCCGACCTTGCGACCCCCAGCACCGATGGCGACTTCAGCCCGTCCGAGATGGTGCTGCGCATTGTCCCCAGCCAGCCGGAGTGGATCGAGACACAGATCGATGCGCTCAATGAACGGCTCGAACCGCTCACCAGCTTCGTCCTGCCCGGCGGGAGCGAGGCTGCCGCGCGCGTCCATGTTGCCCGCGCCACCACCCGCGCCGCCGAGCGCGCGATGGTGATGTTGGCCGCCGAGGATGCGGTCAATCCGGCCGCGCTCGCCTATATCAACCGCCTGTCCGACCTGCTCTTCGTCCTCGCCCGGGTGGCGAACAAGGATGGCCGCGCGGACGTGAAGTGGGTGCCCGGCCAAAATCGCTAGCGCGCTAATCGCTAGGCAAGACCTGCGTTCCTCGCTAGGGCGGCAGCCTTGCTGCACTTGCGAAGGAAGCACCCCACATGCGCAACATCGCCGTCATCGGCGCCGGTCAGATGGGCACCGGCATCGCCCAGACCTGCGCCGCCCAGGGCATGAGTGTCATGCTGACCGACGTTGACCTCGCCCGCGCCGAGGCCGGCAAGGTGGCCATCGAGAAGGCGCTCGCCAAGCTGATGGGCCGCGGCAAGATCGAGGCGGACGAGGCCGAAAAGCTGCTCGCGCGCATCACCCCCGTCGCCGACTACACCCCCTTTGCCGAGGCCGACCTCATCATCGAGGCCGCGACCGAGCGCGAGGAGATCAAGAACGCGATCTTCGAGAAGGCGGGGCAGGTGCTGGCCGCCAATGCGATCATGGCATCGAACACTTCCTCGATCCCGATCACCCGCATGGCCAACCACTCGCCCGATCCGGCGCGCTTCATCGGCTTGCACTTCTTCAACCCCGTCCCCGTGATGGGCCTGATCGAGGTTATCCCCGGCCTTGCCACCGCCAAGCAGACCACCGACGCGGTCACCGCCTTCGCGCGCGGCCTGGGCAAGGAAGTGGTGCTGAGCCAGGACGAGCCGGGCTTCGTCGTCAACCGCATTCTGCTGCCGATGATCAACGAAGCGGTCTTCGTGCTCGGCCAGTCGACCGCGGGGATCGAGGACATCGACAAGGGCTGCCGCCTCGGCCTCAACCACCCGATGGGGCCGCTGCAACTGGCCGATTTCGTCGGGCTCGACACCTGCCTCGACATTATCAAGGTGCTCTACAAGACCACCCGTGACAGCAAATATCGCCCGGCGCCGCTGCTGGTGAAATATGTCGAGGCCGGGTGGCTGGGTCGCAAGACCGGGCGCGGCTTCTACGACTACACCGGCGAGGCACCCGTCCCCACGCGCTGAGAGCCGCCGGTCGAAGCCCGGCGCCTACTCCTCGGTTTCGTTCTCGGGGATGATCGGATCGACCGATACCGGCCCGGGCGGGGCGACCACCGCGGTGGGGGCCATCGGCGCGTCCATCGGGTTGCCGCCGTCCTCAACAGGCGCAGCGTTCGTGCCAGTATCGGGGTTGTAATCGCCGAACACCGAGGGCGGCGCGTTGGACTCGCTCTGGCCCTGCGCTGCGGCAGTGCCCTGCGGGCCGCCCGCGAGCAGCCCGCGCTGCGATTCGGACAGGCTCACCGCCTTGGTCACCAGCCCGCCATTGCCCTGCGGCCCGATTATCGCCGCCGCGCCGAGCACGGTGAGCACCACGAAGGCAAGCGCCATACGACTGTTCTGGAACAGAAGCCTAATCATACCCTCGCGCATAACAGGCACGTGGTTAAGCCTTGGTTGAAATCACCGCCCAGAACCGGGCAGATGGCGCTTCCATTCGTAGAGCAGGTCGAGCGCCTCGCGCGGGGTCAGCGCGTCGAGATCGGCGGCCCTGAGCGCTGCGGCGAGCTGCTGTTCGGGCGTGGCAGGCTCGGGCTCGGCAGGCTTGAGGTTGGCGAAGAGCGGCAGGTCGCCGAGCCCCGCCGCAATCCCGCCGGTCGCCTCGCGCGTGGCCTCGAGCTTGGCGAGCACCGCCTTGGCGCGGGCGACGACATTCGCGGGCACCCCGGCAAGGCGTGCGACGGCGAGGCCGTAGGAGCGATCCGCCGGGCCATCGGCCAGTTCGTGAAGCAGCACCAGATCGCCCTGCCATTCGCGCGCGCGGACGTGGTGGAGGCTCAGCGCCTCGCAGGTCTCCGCGAGGCGGGCGAGCTCGTGGTAGTGCGTCGCAAACAGGCAGCGGCAGGCGATCTGCGAATGCACCGCCTCGGCCACCGCCCAGGCGAGCGCAAGGCCGTCATAGGTCGATGTCCCGCGGCCCACTTCGTCGAGAATCACGAAGCTGCGGTTGGTGGCCTGGGCAAGAATCGCCGCGGTCTCGACCATTTCGACCATGAAGGTCGAGCGCCCGCGAGCGAGGTTGTCGGCCGCGCCGACCCGACTAAACAGGCGGTCGACGAGGCCGATCCGCGCGGCCGAGGCGGGGACGAAACACCCGGCCTGCGCCAGCAACACGATCAGCGCATTCTGCCGCAGGAAGGTCGACTTGCCGCCCATGTTCGGCCCGCCGATCAGCCACAGGCGGTTGTCGCTGGCGAGGCGGCAGTCGTTTGCCACGAAGCGCTCGCCGGTCTTGGCCAGCGCCGCCTCGACCACCGGATGGCGGCCGCCGGTGATCGCAAGTCCTGCATCCTCGGCAATCTCCGGGCGGCACCAGTCGGCTTCGGCGGCCCGCTCGGCATTGCCCGCGCCGACATCGAGCCGGGCGAGCGCGGCGGCGGTGGCAGCGATTCTCTCGCGCGCAGCGACCACTTCCGCCACCAGCGTTTCGAAATGCGCTTCCTCGCAGGCGAGCGCATGGCCCCCGGCCTCGGCGATACGGGCGGCTTCTTCATGCAGCGTCAACGAGTTGAACCGCACCGCGCCCGCCATGGTCTGGCGGTGGGTGAAGCCGCTGTCGGGCGCCATCAGCGCATCGGCATGGCGCGCGGAGACCTCGATGAAATAGCCCAGCACGCCGTTGTGGCGGATTTTCAGCGAGGCGATGCCGGTTTCCTCGCGGTAGCGCGCCTCCATCGCGGCAATGGCGCGGCGCGCATCGCCTGACGTGGCGCGCAATTCGTCGAGCGCGGCGTCATAGCCGTCGGCGATGAACCCGCCGCCTGAACGCTCGGTCGGGGGCGAGGGGACGAGCGCGCGGGCGAGGTGATCGGTGAGCGCGCCGTGGCCGGTGAGCCGCGCGATCACCTCGGCGAGGAGCGCCGGCTTGTCTGGGGCGCTCGCCAGCCAGTGCTGCAGCCGCACCGCTTCCGATAGCCCGTCGCGCAGCTGGCCGAGATCGCGCGGGCTCCCCCGCCCCGCCACCACCCGGCCCAGCGCACGGCCGAGATCGGGGATGGCGCGCAGGACCTCGCGCAGCTGCGCGCGCTCGATCGGGCGGTCGCGCCAGAATTGCACCAGCGCCAACCGCGCCTCGATCTGGGCGGCATCGAGCAGCGGCGCGGACAAATCCTCCGCCAGCAGCCGCGAGCCTGCGCCGGTGACGCAGCGATCGACCGCCCCGATCAGGCTCCCCGCGCGCCCGCCTTGGGCGGACTCGAGAATCTCGAGGCTCCCCCGCGTTGCCGCGTCCATCGCCATGGTGCTGGCGGTTTCGCGCACCACCGGCGGCAGCAACAGCGGCAGACTGCCGCGCCCGACATGGTCGAGATAGGCGACGAGGCCCCCGGCGGCAGCCAGCATGGCGCGCGTGAAGGCGCCGAAAGCATCGAGCGTGGCGACCCCGTGGACCGCCTTAAGTCGTTCGGCTCCCGCGTCGCTGGCGAAGGTGGTGCGGGGGCGGTAGATCGCCTCGTCCGGGCCGTGCTGCCAGTCCTCGGGCACCACCACCTCGCTTGGGCTGAGCCGCGCCAACGCCGCGCCCAGTTGGTCGGCGGCGCATTCCTCCAGCACCACCGCGCCGGTGGACACATCGACCGCCGCGATCCCGACCATGCCCCGCAGCTCGGCCAGGGCGACGAGGATATTGGCGCGGCGCGGTTCGAGCAGGGCTTCCTCGGTCAGCGTGCCCGCCGTCACCAGCCGGACGATCGCGCGGCCCACCAGCACCTTGGAGGACGGCGTGCCCTCGCGCTTGGCGCGCGCCTTGGCCTCGTCGGGCGTCTCGACCTGCTCGGCAATCGCCACCCGGCAGCCAGCCTTGATCAGCCGCGCGAGATAGCTCTCCGCCGAATGCACCGGCACCCCGCACATCGGGATCGGCGCACCGCCATGCTCTCCGCGGGTGGTGAGCGCGATGTCGAGGATTGCCGCAGCGGCCCGCGCATCCTCGAAGAACAGCTCGAAGAAATCGCCCATGCGGTAGAACAGCAGCGCATCCCCTGCTTCCTCCCTGAGGCGCAGATACTGCGCCATCATCGGGGTGGGTTTCGGATCGTCGCGCGCGGCCATGCCCACGCCTAGCGCGGGCGGGGGCGATTCGTGAATGTCGGGGCTTGCAGCTTTCCCCCAACCTGGTTGCGATAAATCGCCTATCGCATCGCCCCGCGCGGCGCTAAGCGGGGGGCCGAGTTTGCCTTACGGAAACAGCAGGGGATCGGGCATCATGTCGGAAGAGAACAGCACCCAGAACAAGGGCGGCTTCACCGCGCGCGAGGCGCTGTTCTATCACGAGACGATCCGCCCCGGTAAGCTTGAGATCGTCGCCACCAAGCCGATGACCTCGCAGCGCGACCTCAGCCTCGCCTATTCGCCCGGCGTCGCCGTTCCGGTGGAAGCCATCGCCGCCGATCCCGCGCTCGCCGCGCGCTACACCGCCAAGGCGAATCTCGTCGCGGTGATCAGCAACGGCACCGCGATCCTCGGACTCGGCAATCTGGGCGCGCTCGCCTCCAAGCCGGTGATGGAAGGCAAGGCGGTGCTGTTCAAGCGCTTCGCCGACGTGGATTCGATCGACATCGAACTCGACACCGAAGACCCCGAGGCCTTCATCAACGCGGTGGCCCTGATGGAGCCGACCTTCGGCGGCATCAACCTGGAAGACATCAAGGCCCCCGAATGCTTCATCATCGAAGCTGCCTTGCGCGAGCGGATGAAGATTCCGGTGATGCACGATGACCAGCACGGCACCGCGATCATCACCGCTGCCGGCCTGCTCAATGCCTGCCACATCACGGGGCGCGACTTCAAGGACGTCAAGGTCGTGGTCAACGGCGCGGGCGCGGCAGCGATTGCCTGCACCGCGCTGATCAAGGCGATGGGCGTGCGTCACGAAAACGTGATCATGTGCGACCGCACCGGCCCGATCACCCCGGGCCGCGACGGCATGGACCAGTGGAAGAGCGCCCACGCGGTCGCCACCACCGCCACCAGCCTCGAAGAGGCGCTCGCCGGCGCCGACATCTTCCTTGGCCTCTCGGCAGCGGGCGCATTGAAGCCCGATTGGATGAAGAAGATGGCCGACCGGCCGATCATCTTCGCCATGGCCAACCCCGTGCCCGAAATCATGCCCGACGAGGCCAAGGCCGTGCGCCCCGACGCGATCATTGCCACCGGCCGCTCGGACTTCCCCAACCAGGTCAACAATGTCCTCGGCTTCCCCTTCATCTTCCGCGGCGCGCTGGACGTGCAGGCGACCACGATCAACGAGGAGATGAAGGTCGCCGCAGCCCAGGCCATCGCCGAGCTCGCCCGCCAGCAGGTGCCCGAGGAAGTCGCGAGCGCCTATGGCAAGAACCACAAGTTCGGCACCGACTACATCATCCCCGCCCCCTTCGACCCGCGGCTGATCGAGGTCGTCTCCTCCGCAGTTGCCAAGGCAGCGATGGATTCGGGCGTGGCGCGGGCGCGGATCGACGATTTCGACGCCTACCGCCTGCAATTGCGCTCGCGCCTCAATCCGACCACCTCGGTGCTGTCGGGCGTCTACGAGATCGCCCGCGCCAATCCCAAGCGCATGGTGTTTGCCGAAGCGGAAGAGGAAGTGGTGCTGCGCGCCGCGATCCAGTTCCGCGATTTTGGCTATGGCGTGCCGATTCTTGTCGGGCGCACCAAGGCGGTGCTCGACAAGCTGCACCAGCTTTCAGTGAGCGATCCCGGCAGCTTCGAGATCCAGAACTCGGTGACGAGCGAGCATGTGCCGGCGATGGTGGCATTCCTCTACAAGCGCCTCCAGCGGCGCGGCTATACCGAGCGCGATGTGCGGCGCATGGTCAATCAGGACCGCAATGTCTTCGCCTCGCTGCTGGTCGCATTGGGCCATGGCGACGGGATGATCACCGGCATGACCCGCACCTTCGCCCAGACCGTGCGCGAGGTGAATCTGGTGCTCGATCCCAAGCAAGGCTGCCTGCCCTTCGGCATCCACATGATGATCGGCAAGAACCACACCACCTTCCTCGCCGACACCACGATCAACGAACGGCCGAACGCTGCCGAACTCGCCCACATCGCCAAGGAGACCGCCGCGGTCGCCAAGCGCATGGGGCACGAGCCGCGGGTGGCGTTCCTTTCCTATTCGACCTTCGGCAACCCCTCGGGCCAGTGGCTCAACAATATCCGCGAGGCGGTGGCGATCCTCGATGGCGAGGATGTGGGCTTCGAATATGAAGGCGAAATGGCCCCCGATGCGGCGCTGAACCCCAAAGTGATGGCGCTCTACCCCTTCAGCCGCTTGTCGGGCCCGGCCAATGTGCTGATCATGCCGGGGCTGCAATCGGCGAACCTCTCGGCCAAGCTGCTGCGCGAGCTGGGGAGCAACGCTACCATCGGCCCGATGATGATCGGGGTCGAGAAGCCGGTGCAGATCGTGCCGATGACCGCGAGCGTGCCCGATGTGCTGACGCTGGCGGTGCTGGCAGGCGCGGGGGTTGTGGGCTGACGCCCCGATGATCGCCTGCCAGCGCAACCGTTTCGCCATTCCGGCAGAGGTGCACTACCTCAACTGCGCCTACATGGCGCCGCTGTCGCACGAAGTGATCGCAGCGATGGACGCTGGCGCGCGCGCCAAGGCGAGCCCGTGGCGCTACAAGCCAGCGGATTTCTTCACGGTATCGGAACACTTCCGCGAGCGTGCGGCGCGCCTTGCCGGAGTGCCGCAGGACAGCGTCGCAATCGTGCCCTCGGCGAGTTACGGGCTCGCGGTCGCCGCCGCCAACGTCCCGCTCGCGCGCGGGCAGGAAGTGGTGACGCTGGCGGGCCAGTTCCCCTCCAACGTCTATGTCTGGCAGGACCTCGCCGCGCGCGTCGGTGGGCGGGTGCGCGCGGTAGAGCGGCCCTCGCAGGACTGCTGGACCGCCGCAGTGCTCGACGCCATCGGCCCCGACACAGGCATCGTCGCCGTCCCGCACTGCCACTGGGCCGACGGGCGCCTGGTCGACCTTGTCGCGGTCGGCGCAAAGGCGCGCTCGGTGGGCGCGGCGCTGGTGCTCGACCTGACGCAATCGCTGGGCGCGATGCCGCTCGACTTTGCTGCGGTCGACCCCGATTTCGCGGTCGCCGCCTGCTACAAGTGGCTGATGGGGCCCTATGGCACGGGCATGCTCTACGTCGCTCCGCGCCACCACGCAGGCACGCCGATCGAGCACAACTGGATCAACCGCGCAGGCTCAGAGGATTTCGCCCGGCTGGTGGACTACCGCGAGGACTTCCAGCCCGGCGCGCGGCGCTTCGACATGGGCGAGAAGGCCAACCCGCCGTTGCTGATGGGCGCAAGCGCGGGGCTCGATTTTCTGCTGGAGTTCGGGGTGGAGGCCATCGCCGAGGCCCTCGCCGCCAAGAACGACGCCATTGCCGCGCAAGCAGCGCTGCTGGGCATGGACGCCGCGCCCGTCGGCGTGCGCGCCCCGCATTTCCTCTCGCTCGGCTTTGGAAGCGGCGTGCCCGAAGGCCTGACCGAGCGCCTTGCGCAGCGCAATGTCCACGTCTCGCTGCGCGGGGCATCGCTGCGCGTCACCCCGCACCTTTACAACGATGAAGCCGACGCCGAGGCGCTGATCGCGGCGCTCGGCTGAGGCGCGCGCGGAGGTGGAGGTGTCAGGGTGCGCGGCAATCGGTGTAACCCCCCGCGTCCATCCTGAAAACCAATTCGGCATTGCGGCTTAACGGTTTGTGTTAGCCAGCAAGGCAAATAGAGTTCCGCTTTCTTGCAGGAAGCCGCCCGATGTGAGCGGGAACTCGCTCAACGACACTGAGTCGCTGACGTTACCCCCCAACGTCTTTACATGGTCGGGCATAACCGACACGATCACATCGCAATGGCTGGCAAAGCGATCCTTTGCGCGGGCGCTGGCAAAGGTCGTCTTGGTCTCGCGCCAGGCGGCCACCATATCACCCACCATCGGGCGCCGTTCGGCCAACTCGTAGCCCCAGAATGGGGCCGCCGTTTCCTGGAAACGGTGTTCGATAGCGTCTTTGATATAGTCCGAATGGCGCTGGCTGAATTTGAACGCGCCATAGGCGGGGCCACTGCCGCGCATCATGAAGGATATTGCAGCCGCAGACCAGAATTGACTGGTGTCACCGCCGTCATACGGCAGGCCGATTGCCTTCCACATCTCGCCAATAAACTGGCGGTAGGGCGTGATCGTCTCCTTGCCCTTCCCAAAATCGAACCGCATCCATTCCTTGATCGCTGCGGCAACCAGCCTTTCGACAGCTTCACTCTCCGGCTCGCGGAGCAAGGAGCGCGCGACATATCCCGAAACCGCCTGACCATTGAGTAGCGTGCGAACCTCGGCCCATTTCCCGTTCGTTGCCCCGGAAAGCACCTCAACCTCAGTTGCGAGAGGCAGTTTGCGGAACTCAGTAGCGGTTTCGATCCGGGGTGCCTTGCGAAGATGAGCCATATGGGTGTTAATCCGCCGGAGCGGTAGACCGGATACGCCAAGCACTCGTGTGACGCCGGTCATGTCCACGTCGCTGTGCCAGGCAGTGGATAGCTGAGGTGCCGGCCGGCCGAGCCGCTGAAGATCCTCAACTGTACCTTCAAACCGGTTGAGGTCTAGCGGTCCATCATATCCCTCCAGGCCACCGGCTTCGGTGAATTGCCAAATCGCGTGGCGCTTCCAAGCGGCGGGCAGGCGCGGCGAAGGCTTGGTGGTGTAATGCGCAATCCACAAAGGCCGCGCGCCGTAGCCGGTGTCGGTCCCGAACACATCGTCAAAAAAGTAGCTACTCGTGTAGATGATCGCTGTGCGGGACAATTCTTCCTCAACCTGCTCCAGCCATTCCGCAGCCACAGTCCGAAATCCCTTTCGAGCGGCAAGAGTGTTGCTTGGGATATCGCCATTTTTCGCGTTGTCTTCCAAATCAAGCGCAGGCGAGATCATCTGGTGAATCAGGTCAGCAACCGGTTGAAGCGCCTCAAGAAATGCATCGGCTTGCGCCTTGCCGCTCAATCCGGGAAGGTGGCGCACAAAGTGGTAGGCGCCCACTTGCAACCCAGCAGCATGGGCACGCCGCACATGCTGCTGAAATGTCGTATCAAGCGTGACACCATAGGCCGCACGGGCAATGACGAATTTGACGCCTTGCGCAGCAAACCTAGTCCAGTCGATCTTGTCAGGATTCTGAAATTTGGAAGCATCGACCCCAAGCAGCATGCGCCATCTCCCCCACCTTCGTGTGGCGAAAAGATAGCAATGTCGATGGTGCTTGAATTGTAGGAAATGTCTTCATTTGATCGCCGCAATGACAATACATTGCCCATCATGACGATTTCGGAACTCACCGCTGCCGAAACCGGAAATACCACACTTTAGGACAAAATCGTGATAACCAAATGATATTATGATGTATTTTGTCCAGTAATTGAAGAGTAGGACAGAGAAGTAAGCACCGAGTAATCACCAAATTTGTTGAATTCTCGTGCAACAGAGTAGGTTTTGCAACGCGGAAAACGCGCTCGATCTCAGGCTGCACCTCCGGCTGATTTCGAGCCAGACCCGGTCGTTCACCAAGCTCAAATTAAGCGTCCGGTTACGCTCGAAGCCGCCATACCGTTTCCACCCCAGCGCATCGTCCCCACTAACGATCAAGGCCGGGTAGCCAGCGGCATGGCCGACTTTGCCAAGCTGGCTGCAAGAAATCACGCAATGATTAGCTCGAAGTCCACGTGGCTGTGCGTCCAGAACTCGGCACCTTGCTGCGTGAGCCACAATGCGCGATGCCTGCGCTTTCGCGGGAGCCTGTTCTAGGTGATATCCTGACGATAGGCTTCTAGGCCCTGTTCCGACAGCTGTCGGGGGCGCGCACGAGTCCGTTGCCAAAGACGGGGTCATGCCCTTTCGCGCCGAGGTCTCGGACGTTCCGCGACAGGCCGGACCTAATCTGATCGGGATTTGGGCTGCCTGCAATCTTCGGATCAGCAGCGATCCGCATGGTCACGAATGGCGCGGCAAAGCTGGTACCGGAAACAAAGGCCCTGCC
>PNKW01000085.1 GCA_013822695.1 Erythrobacter sp.
CGGTTGTCCGATTGCAGCAGGACACCCGACATCCCGCGCGATTCATTGGCGACGCGGGCATGATACAGCAGGTTGAACAGCTCGGCGCGATCCAATCCGGGCGCGGCGATGCTGCGATAGATGATGCGGCGCATGGTGCTTCCCCTGTGGTCCGGGGGTGAGCATAGCGTGTCAAGGTCTGCCAGCGGGCTTGCGGGGATCTAGGGGATTCGCCCTAGGCGCTTAATTGAGCACCGCAAAAGTCTCGATCATGTCCGCGAACCGAATCTTAGTGCTAACCTCAACGACATTTTCTTTCATGATTCGTTCCTGAAAGATTCGTACTTTGAAATGGAATCAACGAGTCGTTTGCGCTATTGGATAAGCGCAGGAGGATGACGCAGTGAACGAGCAGCTTGACCGTGAAATCCAATGCAATCTGTTTGCTTTTCTTCCGAAGCTCAAGGCATTGCTGCCGGAGCATGAAGGTTCCTATGCGGTGCTGCACCATCAAGAGATTGTGGGCATCCACCCAAAGCTAAGCGAAGCGCTGCGTGATGCGCAGGCTCGCTTTGTGGATGGCGTTTTTTCAATCCAGCGAGTGACAGAAAAACCGATCGAACTCGGAATGTTCAGCAGTGCCGACAGTCAGGGGTAACGCCAGATTCGGCCCGCCAATAATCCGAATTCGCGTACTTCCGGCGAGTCCAGAACTCGTCAATAATCCAGGGAACTTTGGAAGCAGCGGCGCGACCGGGGTAGACTGCAGAGCCCTAATCGACACTGGCGCTGATGGAACAAGTGTGACCCGCTCATTAGCAGAGGCCGCTCAACTGAGTTATCGTGGCAAAGCGCGCGTCACGGGGATCGGAGGAGAAGGCTTCCATCGATCTTGGATCGCGTTTCTAGGTTTGTACGATGAGGAAATGGGCCCGTACCCCTATCTCCTGCCAGAACCTCTCATTGCTCTTGAGATCAAATCCTACCCTGCATTCGACGCAATCATCGGTCGTGACGTTCTGATGCTAGGCGACTTTACTTTGAGGTCGAACGGCGATTTTGAATGGCACTTGCGCTGAGCCCCTAGTTCAGCACCGCGAAGTTGACGATCATCTTGCGCACCTCGGGATCGAGGCCTTGCGGCAGATCGCGCTCGAGCATGTCGCGCCGGTGCGCGATGCTCTCGGCGATCAGCACGCGCTTCATCGCCCAGTCGGGGCAGGCGCGCCCCGCGATGGCACGGCGATCGAGCACCGAGACGCCCGAGTGGCGCGGGTCGGCGGTGATGGTCTCCATCAGCGCGGCGACCTCGCCCTCCTCGCCTTCCAGCAACTGCAGGAAGTTGCGGCCGTTGAACAGCAACAGCCCGGTAATCCCGCGCGCCGGATTGTTGCGCGCGCTCGCGGCGAGGATGGCGTCGACCTCCTCGCGCCCCAGCGTCGGCGCTGTGCTGATGTAGAGATACTGGCTGAGCACCTATTCCCGTCCCTCTTCCCTCATCCCCCCGAGCCGACCCCTCAGCCCATCGGGAGAGACAAGCTATTGATTCATCGTCGCGAAGAAATCTTCGTTGGTCTTGGAATCCTTCATCTTGTCGAGCAGGAACTCCATCGCGTCTACGGTGCCCATCTGCATCAGGATGCGGCGCAGCACCCACATCTTCGACAGATTGTCCTTGGCAACCAGCAGCTCTTCCTTGCGGGTGCCGGACTTGCCGACATCCAATGCGGGGAAGATGCGCTTGTCGGAAACCTTGCGATCGAGCACGATTTCCGAGTTGCCGGTGCCCTTGAACTCTTCGAAGATGACCTCGTCCATGCGGCTGCCGGTGTCGATCAGCGCGGTGGCGATGATCGAGAGCGAGCCGCCTTCCTCGATATTGCGCGCGGCGCCGAAGAAGCGCTTGGGACGCTGGAGCGCGTTGGCATCCACACCCCCGGTCAGCACCTTGCCCGAGGAGGGCACCACGGTGTTGTAGGCGCGGCCCAGACGGGTGATCGAATCGAGCAGGATGACGACGTCATGCTTGTGTTCGACCAGGCGCTTGGCCTTCTCGATCACCATCTCGGCAACCTGCACGTGGCGGCCAGCAGGCTCGTCGAAGGTCGAGGAGATCACCTCGCCCTTCACGCTGCGCTGCATGTCGGTGACTTCCTCGGGGCGCTCGTCGACCAGCAGGACGATCAGGAACACCTCGGGGTGGTTGTCGGTGATCGCCTTGGCGATGTTCTGGAGGAGAACCGTCTTACCCGTGCGCGGCGGAGCGACGATCAGCGCGCGCTGGCCCTTGCCCTGCGGGGCGATGATGTCGATCACCCGCGCGCTCTTGTCCTTGACCGTCGGATCGAGGCTGTCGAGGCTCAGCTTCTGATCGGGATAGAGCGGGGTGAGGTTGTCGAAATTGGTGCGCAGGCGGACCGCGTCGGGATCGTCGAAATTGACCTTGGCGAGGCTGGTCAGCGCGAAATAGCGTTCGCCATCACGGGGTGCGCGGATCTCGCCTTCGACGGTGTCGCCGGTGCGCAGGCCCCAGCGGCGGACCTGATTGGGCGAAACGTAGATGTCGTCCGGCCCGGCGAGGTAGTTCGCCTCGGGGCTGCGCAGGAAGCCAAAGCCGTCCTGCAGCACCTCGATGGTGCCGATCCCCATGATCTTCTCTTCATATTCCTCATCCTCGGCGAGCTCGCGCAGGATCGAGAAGAGCAGATCCTGCCGCCGCATGGTCGAGGCGCCCTCGACGCCCAGTTCCTCCGCCATCGCGACCAGTTCGGCCGGGGTCTTTCGCTTGAGGTCTTTGAGATGCATTTGTGGTGTGTTCCGAAAGTCTTGAAGTGGCCGGTGGGTCAGTGCCGCCCTTGGCGGGCGGTGCCCCTGATGAACGGGGCTGGGCTTGGAGAAAGCAGACCTTGCGGGAGCGGGTTGGCGCTCCGGTACCGGATAGGTGGTCAGGAAATAGGGGCGCGGCCGCGCAAGGTCAATCGGCGATTGCGCAGCCGCCCCGGCTTAGAAGGGCTGGAAAATTACCAGCAAGACAATGAGGATAAGGAGGATCCCCGGCACTTCGCCGATCATGCGCAGAGTCTTTTCCGAAAGTGGGCGCTCGCCGCGTGCCATTTTCTTGGTCTGCCCGACCAGCCAGCCGTGATAGCCGGTCAAGACCAAAACCAGGGCGAGCTTTGCATGAAGCCAACCTTGACTGAAAAGATTGTGCCCAATGGCCATCGACAGCCCCAGCACCCAGACGATGATCATGGAGGGCGTGAGGATGATCTTGCGCAGCTTGCCCATCCGCTCGGCCCACTTGGCCTCGCCCGCCGAGCCGGGTTCGTGGTCGAGCATGTAGATGCACTGGCGCGGGAGCATGAACAGCCCCGCCATCCAGAACACCATGAAGATCACGTGCCCCGACTTGAGGAACAGGTAGATCGAGGAAATCGCTTCCTGCATTCGGTCAGCCCCTCAAAGCGGCCAGAAGTTCCTCGACATGCGAAATCGGCGTGAACTGCCCGATCCCGTGGCCAAGGTTGAAGACGTGGGGGCGATCCTCGAAGGCGGCGATGATCGTCTTGACCCGCTCGCTGAGCGCCGGGCCGCCCGCCTCGAGCAGCAGCGGATCGAAATTGCCCTGCACCGGCATTCCGGCAGGCAGGCTCTGGTGTGCCCAGACCGGATCGAGCGTCTCGTCGAGTCCGACCGCGTCGACCCCGGTCTCCCGCGCATAGGCAGGCAACTTCGCGCCCGCGCCCTTGGGGAAGCCGATCACCGGGGTATCGGGATGCGATTGCTTAAGCTTGGCGGTGATCGCGGCGTTGGGGGCGATCACCCACTTCTCGAACTGGTCGGGGGCAAGGCTGCCCGCCCAGCTGTCGAACAGCTGCACTGCTTCCGCCCCGGCATCGATCTGCCCGCGCAGATAGGTGACCGAGACATCCACGATCGCATCGATGATCGCCTGCATCCGCGCCGGATCGCGATAGGCCAGCAGCCGCGCCGGGCCGTGGTCCTTGGAGCCTTCGCCCGCGATCATGTAGGTCGCGACCGTCCAGGGGCTCCCCGCAAAGCCGAGCATCGTCACCTCGGGGCCGATCATGCCCCGGGTCAGGCGCACGGTCTCGTAAACCGGCTCGAACCGCTCGAAGGCGGGGGTGAAGGAGCCCAGCTCCACCTCCATCAGCGTTGGCGCCAGATGCGGGCCCTCGCCTGCGGCAAAGGTCAGCCCCTGCCCCATGGCGTGCGGCACGATCAGGATGTCGGAGAACAGGATCGCGCCGTCGAACCCGAAGCGCCGGATCGGCTGCACGGTGATTTCGGCCGCCGCCTCGCTGTCATAGACCAGCTCGAGGAAGCCGCCCTTCTCGGCACGCAACTCGCGGTATTCGGGCAGATAACGCCCCGCCTGACGCATGAGCCAGACGGGAGCGACGTCCTGACGGACACCTTTGAGCGTATCGAGAAGCGGACCGGGCATAGGACTCCTTAGAACAATTCAATTCAATTTATAAAGAGACTGATGGAGTCTGTTGGCCCTGTGGAAAGCGGGAATTACCGGCCTCTGCCGGGTTACCCCCGTTCGATCCCTTGACCCCTGCCCCCATCGAATCCGCACGGATTGGACGTCAAGCGGGCTTTATCCCCACTCTTCCCAGCCTGTCGACAAAACTTGTCCCGTGTGCGCAAATCGCCAGAGGAAAGGGCTGGGAGCGGGCATGAAAATCTGTCCCCTGCTTGTCGGCCCGCGCCTCCCGTGGTTTATGCGGTGATCTGTCCACAGGGCGCGCGTTGCATGAACCGACTCAATCTCCACCTCGTCTCGGATTCGACCGGGGAGACGCTGGAAATGATCGCCAAGGCGGCGCTGGCCCAGTTCGACAACCCCGCCGTGAACCGCCATTTCTGGCCGATGGTGCGCTCGTTGCAGCACATGGACCGCATCGTCCCCGATCTCGCCGCGCATCCCGGCCTCGTGCTCTACACGCTGGTCAACCCCGAGACGAGGAAGCGGCTGGAGGAGCATTGCCGCCACCTCGGCTTGCCTGCGGTGCCGGTGCTCGATCAGGTCACCGCCGCGCTCGAATCCCAGCTCGGGCAGGAGGCGCATGGCCGCCCGGGCCGCCAGCACATGATGGACGAGACCTATTTCAAGCGCGTCGAGGCGATCCAGTACACCATCGCCCATGACGATGGCCTCGCGCATGAGGAGTGGGAGCAGGCTGATATCCTGCTGGTGGGCGTTTCACGCTCCTCGAAGACGCCGACCTCGATCTACCTCGCCAATCGCGGCTACAAGGTCGCCAACATTCCGCTGGTGGTGGAAAGCCCGCCGCCGCAGACGCTCTACCGCCTGCGGCACCCGCTGGTGGTGGGGCTGACGACCAGCCCCGAGCGCCTGATACAGATCCGCCGCAACCGGCTGCTCTCGCTCAATGAGGCGACCGAAACCGCCTATGTCGATAACGACAAGGTCAAGGCCGAGCTGCAATTCGCGCGGCGCATGTTCGGCGATAATGGCTGGCCGGTGATCGACGTCACGCGACGCTCGATCGAGGAAACGGCAGCCGCGATCATCCGGCTGGTGCAGGAACGGGGCCGCAAGCCGGCGAGTGAAGGCGGGGTGGGGACGCCGATATGACGTTGATACTGGCGAGCAAATCCGCCTCGCGCCGGGCGATGCTCGATGCTGCGGGCGTGGCTTACGAGAGCATTCCCGCCGATATCGATGAACGCGCGGTCGAGGTGGGGCTCGTGGGTGCCGCGCCGCCTGAAGTGGCCGAGGCGCTGGCGGTGGCGAAGGCTGCGGCAGTGGCGGCGCTGCATCCGGGCGCGCTGGTGCTGGGGTCGGATTCGCTGGTGGTCTGCGCCGGTCGCCGCTTCGACAAGCCGGGCAGCCGCGAGGAGGCGGGCGAACATCTGCGGTTCTTCTCCGGCAAGGTGATGGAGCTGCACTCGGCGGCCGCGCTTGTGAAGGACGGCGGGTGCGAGTGGAGCCACGCCAGCCTTGCGCGGCTCCATGTGCGCGAGCTCTCCGACGACTTCATCTCCGCCTATCTGGACGTCGAGTGGCCCGCGATCGGCCACACCGTCGGGGCGTTTCGGATCGAGGGGCCGGGGGTGCAGCTGTTCTCCGAGATAGAGGGCGACCAGTTCACCGTGCTCGGCATGCCGCTGCTGCCCCTGCTGGGCGCGTTGCGCGAGGAAGGGGTTCTGATCGCATGACCCGCCCCTATGCCGAGGTCATCGGCGATCCGATTGCGCAGTCCAAATCGCCGAAAATTCACAATTTCTGGCTCGGGAAGCTCGGGATCGAGGCGGAATACCGCGCCTGCCATGTGCGGTCCGAGGAGCTTGCCAATTTTCTCACGCGGAGACGCGGAGACGCGGAGTGGCTGGGGTGCAATGTCACCATGCCGCACAAGCAGGCGGTAATGCCGCTGCTCTCCAGCGTAGAGTCGCCCGCTGACGCCATCGGTGCGGTCAACACGATCTACCCCACATTTGACCTTCTGCTTGCCGGCACCAACACCGATGCGGCGGGGTTCCTCGAACCGCTGGCGGACGACCTTGCGAAAGCCCATTACTTCCGCATGGCCCGCATTATCGGCACCGGCGGCGCAGCGCGCGCGATCATCTCTGCGCTCGCCGGACGCGGCTTCACACTGGTCGTCGCCGGGCGCGATCCGGCCAAGGCCCGCGCCCTGCTCGATGAACTGGCCCCCAAGGGCGAGCATCACGCCATTGACCTTGCGCACTTCGCCGATCCCACCGATTTCCCCTTTGATGGCCGTGAAGGCTGCCTCGACCTCATCGTCAACGCCTCCAGCCTCGGCATGACCGGCCAGCAGCCGCTATCCTTCGACTGGAGCCACGCGCCTCCGGGCGCAATCGCCTACGACATTGTCACCGCGCCGCTGGAGACCCCCTTTCTCCAGACCGCCCGCGCCAAGGGGCTGCGCACCATCGACGGGCTGTCGATGCTGATCGGACAGGCGGCGGTCGCCTTCGAGCGCTTCTTCGGGCAGGCCCCTCCCCGCCAGCATGACGCCGAACTCAGGGCACTTCTGACCTCATGACAAAGCCAAAGATCATCGGCCTCACCGGAAGCATCGGCATGGGCAAATCGACCGTCGCGGCAATGTTCGCGGAAGCCGGCATTCCGGTGTTCGACGCCGATGCCGAGGTGCGTGCGATGCAGGGGGCAGGCGGCGAACTCATCGCGCCCATCGAGGAAGCCTTCCCCGGATCGACCGGCCCCGAGGGTGTGGACCGCGACCGGCTCGGCCATCAGGTGTTCGCCGACAAGGCCGCGCTCGCGCGGCTCGAAGCCATCGTCCACCCCGCTGTTGACGCTCGTCGCGCGGCTTTCCTCGAAGCCAACCGCGACAAACCCGCCGTCGTGTTCGACATCCCGCTGCTGTTCGAGCGCGGTGGACACGAGAGCGTCGACATCATCGTCGTCGTCTCCGCCCCGGAAGAAGTCCAGCGCGCCCGCGTGCTCGCCCGCCCAGGAATGACGCCCGAGAAATTCGACCACATCTTCGGCCTGCAACTCCACGACACCGAGAAACGCGCCCGCGCCGATCACATCATCGACACCGGCACCAGCCTCGCCGAGACCCGCGCGCAGGTGGCCGCGCTCATCGCCTCGCTGTGAGTATTCAAATTGACGCAATGGCCGCTTGCAACTCCCCGAACTTGGGCAGATAGTCCGGCAAATGCGTGAAGTAATCTTCGACACCGAAACCACCGGGCTCGATCCCAAGACCGGGGACCGCATGGTCGAAATCGGCTGCGTCGAGATGGTCGGCCGGGTCGAGACGGGGCGCACCTTCCACGCCTATTTCAACCCCGATCGCGACATGCCGCCCGAGGCCGAGCGGGTCCACGGCCTCAGCGCCGCTTTCCTCGCCACCAAGCCGCGCTTTGCGGAAACGGCCGGCGAACTGCTCGAATTTCTGGGCGACTCCAACCTTGTCGCGCATAATGCCGGGTTCGATTTCGGCTTCCTCAACAACGAGCTGGAGCTGGCGGGCCGGACCCCTATCTCGCTCGACCGGATGGTCGATACCGTCGCACTGGCGCGCAAGAAGCACCCCGGCGCCAAGCTCAGCCTCGATGCGCTGTGCACCCGCTACGGGATCGACCGGAGCCACCGCGTCAAGCACGGCGCGCTGCTCGATGCCGAACTGCTCGCGCAGGTCTATGTCGAGCTCACCGGCGGGCGCCAGATCGGGCTGGGGCTGGTAGACGGCCCGACCGAGAGCCCCGCCCTCACCGAAATCACCCCCAATGCGCCCTGGCACCGTCCGTCCGCGGACAATCCCCGGCGCGAACCCCGCCCCCATATGGCCAGCCCGGAGGAGCTGGAACGGCACCGCGCATTCATCGCGCAGATCAAGGGAGCGATCTGGGCCGACTAGAGCCTGACGCGTCCCATCCAACCCTGGGATCCTCACTCTTGGACAGAGGACTACGCTTCATGGACATTCGGATTTCCGGCCACCAGTTGGACACCGGCAGCGCGCTCCAGACGCACGCGTCGGACCGGCTCGGCGCGATCGTCGACAAGTATTTCGAGCGCGCGATTGCGAGCCATGTGACGTTCGGCAAGGCCCCTGCGGGCGCCTTCACCTGCGATATCGTCACTCACGTGATGCAGGGTCTGATCCTCAAGGCGCAAGGCAGCGCGCATGACGTGCATGTCGCCTTCGACGATGCGGCGGGCAAGATCGAGAAGCAGCTCCGCCGCTACAAGCGCCGCCTCACCGATCGCCACGAACAGGCCGATCACGCGCGCGACGAGGAAGAGGCCGCCTACACCATCTTCATGGTCGAGGAAGACGAGGAAGAGGAGGTCACTGCCGAGGCCCCGCTGGTGATCGCCGAAACCCGCGTCGATATCCCCACCGCCAGCGTCGCCGATGCGGTGATGATGATGGACCTCAGGAACACCGGCGCGCTGTTTTTCAAAAATGCTGGCACCGGACGGCATAATATGGTCTACAGGCGGGCCGATGGCTCGATCGGATGGGTCGAGCCGAGATAGGGCCGGTCGCCCGCCTTGCGCCCCTAAGCAAAGGTGGCGGCAAGGCCCGCTTTCGAAGGTCCAGGCGGTAGCAGGAGGGGGCACCGCCCCGGCCCGTCAATCCCCCATTCGGGCTTGAACGGACCGGACCTTCGCCAGTGAAGGCGCACAGTTTTCGGGATCAGTTGCACCATGGACGTCAACCTCGCTCTTTCCCCCCAGGCGATTGCTTTCGCCAAGCTCGACACCAAGCCCAAGATCCTCGCCCGCACCGCGCAGCTGCTGAGCGCGGCCTATGGCCTCGACGAGAACGAGGTGCTCGAGAACCTCGAGGCGCGCGAGGCGTTGGGGAGCACCGGCTTCGGGCGCGGGGTGGCGATCCCGCATTGCCGCGCGAAGGACATCCGCCGCCCCTCACTGGCGCTGATCCGGCTCGAGGCCCCGGTCGATTTCGCCGCCGCCGATGCGCGGCCCGTGACGCTGGTGTGCGGCCTCGTCTCGCCCGAGAACGCCGGGGCAACGCATCTCCACGCGCTCGCCGCGATCTCGCGCCTGACGCGCGACGAGACGACGCTGCAGATGCTGGCTGACGCGCCCGATACCGAGGCGGTCTATGCGTTGCTGACCAACCAGTTCCTGCGCGACGCGGCCTGACCAGGCCTTTGCTCCATGCCCGCCAGTGACGAAACTCTCGCCGCCAGCGGTGCCGACCAGCACTACCGCGCGCTGGAGCGGCTCTATGCCTCGGCTCCGGTCAACGCCAAATTCGCCTCGAAGCTGCATATCCCGGGCGAAGGCCGTTCGCAGCTGACCTTCACGGTGACGCCCGAGGATTACCACGCGGCGGGCGCGGCGCACGGGACGATCTATTTCAAGATGCTCGACGATGCGGCCTTCTATGCCGCCAATTCGCTGGTGACCGATCGCTTCCTGCTGACCACCAGCTTCAACCTGTTCTTCTCGAAGCCGGTGCGCGCCGGGACTGTCACGGCCGAGGGCCATTGGGTCAGCGGCCGCCGCCGCGTGTTCGTGGCCGAGGCACGGCTGGTGGACGAAGAGGGCGACGAGATCGGCCGCGGCACCGGCACCTTCATGAAGAGCCGCATCCCGCTCTCGAGCCTGCCGGGCTATGCCGCAGGCGGCCCCTCGGTGCTCTGAGCATGGAGGGCAGGCTCCCCGCCCACCTCGAAGCGGGGGCGATCATGCGCCTTGCGGAGAGCGAGGGCGGATTCGCCACAGTGCTGGCCAAGGGCCAGCGCGATGCGGGGACGATCCTGATCGTAACCCTGTGTCACGGAAAGGGCGCCGTTCTGCACGAAAGGATGCCCCAGCTCGACGGTTCGCGAAAGTTTATTGCTGCAAAGCGGGAAAACCCTGAGAATCCCTACGAATTCTCCGAATATCTGGCGCGCAGGCAGCGTCAGGACAGCGATATGTGGCTGATCGAGGTGGATATCGCGGATCCCGAACGGTTCGTCGCACGGCTCGACGAAACGCGTTGACGTAAGCGTCACCCGCAGCCAGAGGCCCGCCACTTCCTGAGCGCAGGCTGGCAGGGCGGCAATTCGGCCCCACCCTCCGGCACGCAGACGGGGAGCGGCCGGCAGGCTTCTTCGAACCCCCATATCGGTAACGGTCTGGATCACGGTTCCCGCCTGCGCCTGGGCGCGCTCACCGCCGAATTAGTAGATACCATGAGTCGCAAGACTGCCACGATTGCTGCGATTGCGGGCCTCGCATTCGCAACCACGATGTTCCCCGGCGGCCACAGTGCCGCCGCTCTGGCACAAGCCGCCAGTGAACAGCTCACCGCTCCCGCCCCGGTCGAAGCGCCCGAGCTGGTTCCCCAGACAATCGAATATGTCGCTGAAGCCGTGGTGCAGAACCTGCCCGCGCCTGCTCCTGCGCCTGCAACACCCACCGAGGCCGGTTCGCTGCACGAGCTGGTCGGCATGATCGACACCGCAGCGCCGATGTCCGAACAGATGCGCTGCCTCGCCGGCGCGGTCTATTTCGAGGCGCGCGGCGAGCCGCTCACCGGTCAGCTCGCTGTCGCGCAGGTGATCATCAACCGCACCGAGGACGGGCGCTTCCCGCGCTCCTATTGCGGCGTCGTCGCCCAGCCCGGCCAGTTCTCCTTCATGCGCGGTCGCCGGATGCCGGCAATCCGTGAAGGCTCGGCTGCGTGGGAGCGCGCGGTCGCGGTCGCCCACATCGCCGACAAGGGCCTGTGGGAATCCGAGGCCGAAGGCGCGGTGTTCTTCCACGCGCGCTACGTGAAGCCGGGCTGGACGCGCAACAAGACGCGCCTCGCCCAGATCGACACGCATATCTTTTATAGGTGATCCTCGCTCACACGCCCTACGGGCGGGTGACCCGCCTTCGGCGGTTCAGCTTCGCTTCCGCTGCGGGCGCCCGTTCGGGCTTGCGGCCCTGCGGGCCGTTCACCGCCCTCAAGTAGCGTAGCGGTAGGGCGACAAGGACTTCGCCCGCAGCCGATCGCCCGTAAGGGCGAGACTCGGCGAGGATTAAGCCGTCAGGCGCACCCAAACTGCCGTGTGGTCGCTGGCCTTTTCCCGGCCGCGAAAAGCCTTGTCCACGCCACACGAGTCGAGACGATCCGCACATTCGGGCGAGAGCAGGATGTGGTCGATCCTAAACCCGTGATCGCGCTGCCACGCGCCCGCCTGATAGTCCCAGTATGTCCACACCCCGCCGCGCGGATTGTGGGTGCGGATTGCGTCGGTCCAGCCATCGGCGAGCAGGCGCGCATAGGCGGCGCGGCTCTCGGGCTGCATCAGCGCGTCGTCCTGCATCGCCTTCACTGACCACACGTCGTCATCATGCGGGATGACGTTGAAATCGCCGAGCACCACCGCGGGCACTTCCTCGGCCCAGATTGCGGCCATCCGCTCGCGCAGCTTCGCCATCCACGCCAGCTTGTAGGTGAATTTCGGCCCCGGATGCGGGTTGCCGTTGGGGAGGTAGAGGCAGGCAATGCGGATGCCGCTGACGTCGGCCTCGAGATAGCGCGCCTGCTCGTCATCGCCCTCATTGGGGCCGGGTATGCCGAGGCCGCGCTGCACTTCGGTCAGCGTGTAGCCGGCGCGCGTGTCGGCAAGGATCGCCACCCCGTTGAAACTCTTCTGCCCGTGCCAGATCGCGGAATAGCCGATCGCTTCGAAATCGGCGGCCGGAAAGCCCTCGTCCTGCGTCTTGATCTCCTGCAGGCAGGCGACCGCGGGGCGGGTTTCCTCAAGCCATTCGATCAGACGCGGGCCCCGCGCCTTGATGCCGTTGATGTTGAAGGTGGCGATTTTCATGCGCGCGCTTGTGCCGCAAACCGCCGTCCGGGTCTAACCTAAATCCCGAAGCTCGCCCCGCAGCCGCAGCCGGCGGCCGCCTGCGGGTTTTCGACCTTGAAGGCCGCGCCGCCGAGCGATTCGACGAAATCCACCGTGCTGCCCGCGATCAGATCAAGGCTGACCGGATCAACCACCAGCTTCACGCCGTCGGTCTCCGAGACGGAGTCGTCAGCATCAGGCGCGTCGGCCAGATCGAACTTGTACTGGAAGCCCGAGCACCCCCCGCCCTCGACCGCCA
>PNKW01000086.1 GCA_013822695.1 Erythrobacter sp.
AAGTGACCGAGGCGCTCGACGATTACCTGTCGGACTTCCTCTTCCCGCCCCGCGAAGACGGCAGCGACCCGCGCGCCTGTCCGCTGTGCGCCAGTGAGGGCCGCGCCAATGGCCGCCTCGCCCTGCGCGGCGGCAAGTTCGGCGCCTTCGTCGCCTGCGCCAATTACCCCGAGTGCAAGTTCACCCGCCGCTTCGCCCAGCCGGGCGGCGAGGGTGATGGCGGGGCGGAGGACGGCATCCTCGGCCAGCACCCCGAAACGGGCGAGAACATCCTGCGCAAGACCGGACGCTTCGGGCCTTACGTGGAGATGGGCGAGGGCAAGGAGGCCAAGCGGGCGAGCATCCCCAAGGACCTCGACGATTTCGGGCTCGACTGGGCGGTCAAGCTGCTCGATCTGCCGCGCATCATCGGCGCGCATCCTGATACCGGGCTGGAGATCGAAGCCAATATCGGGCGTTACGGGCCGTACCTGCGGCATGACGGCAAGTACGGCAAGCTGACCAATACCCGCGAGGTGTTCGAGGTCGGCATGAACCGCGCGGTCGATATCCTCGCCCAGGCTGCCAATCGCGGCGGGGCGGGCGGCGGGCGCGGCAAGGCCGAACCCATCGCGACGCTCGGCGCGCACCCCACAAGCGGCGGCGAGATCAAGGTCATGCCGGGGCGCTACGGGCCTTACGTGACCGATGGCACCACCAACGCCACGATCCCGCGCGACACCAAGCCCGAGGACGTGACGCTGGAGGCCGCGATCCAACTGATCGACGCGCGCGCCGCAAAGGCCCCGCCCGCCAAGAAAGGCAAGAAGAAAGCCGCGCCGAAGAAGGCTGCGGCCAGGAAAGCGCCCGCGAAAAAGGCCCCCGCCAAGAAGAAGGCCGCAGCTGCGACGAAATGAGCCCGAAGGCGGTTCGAAATGCCGCCTGAGGCCCCTCTCGTGTTGAGGAAAAATAAAGCATTTGCTCCCTAGAACCGGCGACAGACGAGGGCTGCGCCGTGATCGAAATCGAAGTCCAGAACGAAACCCATCAGACCCAGAACCGCATCCGTTTTGCGGCAGTGCCGCGCATCGGCGAAGGCCTGCGCCTGCGCGAGCCGGACGGCATGTGGGCAAGCTATGACGTGATCGACGTGTGGTACCAGAAGGCCGAATTCGGCGATGTCTGGATGCCCTATCTCCACGTCCGCGTGACCCCGGGCGAGGCGGTCGGCACGATCGAGGCCGACCCCTATTCCGACGATTACGCCGCGCGCGGCTTTGAACAGGGTTATGCAGCGATGGGCGGGGGTCGTTGACATGCAGAATCTGATCAAGCGCAACACCGGCCCGAACCGCCACGCCCCCGGCGATGGCAAGACGCTGGCGGAAAAGCTCGCCCAGAACGAGGCGATGCTCGCCGCTGCTGCCGAGGAAAGCGCCGCGCGTGTCGCGGCAGCCGCCGCCGCCGAGGCCCCGGTTAAGGCCGAGCCGGTTGGCGCGCCAGCCGCTCCCCAAGCGCCCAGGCCCGCCGCCGTTGCCGCTGCGACTCCCGGCGCGGTCGATCCCGATGACACTGCCGCAATCGTCGCCGCCGCCAAGGCGATGCGTGATCGCTATGCCGGCACGCCCGCCCCGGCCGCCGCGGTCGCCAAGACCTGCCTGATCGTCGACGACAGCCGGGTGATCCGCAAGGTTTCCAGCAAGATCGCGATCAGCCTCGGTTATGTCCCGGTCGAAGCCGAGAACGGCGAGGAAGCGCTTGCCCGCTGCAAGAAGTCGATGCCCGATCTGGTCCTGACCGACTGGAACATGCCCGAAATGGACGGGATCGAATTCGTCACCAAGCTGCGCAGCATCCCCACGCCCAAGGAGCCGGTGGTGGTGTTCTGCACCTCGAACGGCGAGGCCAAGGACATCCACGACGGCATCGCCGCGGGCGCGGACGACTACATCGTCAAGCCGTTCGACGAAGCGGCTTTGAAGGCCAAGCTGGAGAAGCTGGGGCGGGGCTAAGACCCTGATCCTTGCCATAATTCCCGCCGCGGTCTAGCTCACCCCTGACGTCAGCGTCGGGGGTGGCATGGACCAGAGTTTGGCAGCACGCAATCTGTGGCTCCTCGGCCTTGTGCTGGGCACGGGCTACTGGTTCGGTGCGGCAGCACGATCGGGGCTCGCCTTCGCATTTCTGGCCGACCTGCCGGGCGCGCTCGTCGTCAGCTGGAAGTGCGCGGCGACCGGTGCGCTGGCGCTGAGCACCTTTCTGGCCACCCGCAGGACCAGGCTTCAGCGCCTTGCGGTGACCTTCGCCTTGATATGGTTCGCGGATCTGCTGCTCGCCTTGGGGCAGGCGATTGCCTCGGGCGTGGTGTTTACCGCAGCGCATCTGGTCGCCGCGAACGCCTTTTGGCAGCTTGATCCGCGCAAGCAGGCCAAGGGCTCCGCCTTGGCGCTGGCGGCGCTGGTGCTGACCTTGGCGCTGGCGAGCCTTGTGACGGTCTGGCAGCTCGGCGGATCGCCGCTGTTTGCGATCTTCCCGCTGTTCTCGGCCATCGCCACCGCGCTTGCCGCGCGCAGCACCCTGCCGCTGGCGCTGGTGGCGCTGGGTTACGGCATCTTCTTCCTGTCCGATGCGGTTGTGGTGCTGGACATGACCGCGTCGCTGGGTCCGAGGTCGTGGGGCTGGCTCTCCTGGCTGACCTATTTTGGCGGCCTTGCGCTGTTGTCGCGCGGGCTGGCTGTGGCGGCGGAGCGGGGATAGCGGGCGCGGGGGTAAGTTCCGGCGTCTGCGCCACGTCCCCAGGGCTGGCGCGATGCGGAATTATTACACTCTGACGAAAAATTTCCCGTAATCCACAGGCGTCCCTACAATTCGCCGTCCTGCGAATCTAACCGCAGTCTGTTTTGAAGACTGCGCGACGCGGTGGGCCAGCCAGATGCAGGGCGTCGGCTGACCATCGCCAGATTTGGGGAGCAAACAATGAAGATGACAAATCAGGTCAAGAATTTCCTTCGCTTGAGCGCCACCGCGCTCGCTCTGGCTGCGGTTCCCGCCACGGTGTCTGCCCAGGACACCGCGAGCGAACCCGAAGAAGCCGGCAATTTCGACCAGATCATCGTCACCTCGAAGCGAATCGAACAGAACGTCTACGAAGCGCCCGTCGCCGTGACGGTGTTCAGCCCTGAAGCGCTCGACACGCGCAATGCCGACAGCGTGATCGACATCGGCAAGTATGTGCCCAACCTCACCGTCACCAACTTCGGCGCGGGCAACCCCAGCTCGCAGTTTCCGAGCATTCGCGGGATCGGGTTCCAGGATCACCTGATCGTGATCGATCCGACCGTCGGGGTCTATGTCGACGGCGTCTATCTGGGCCGCCAGATCGGCCAGAACCTCGGCCTCGCCAACATCGCGCGGCTCGAGGTGCTGCGCGGACCGCAGGGCACCCTGTTCGGACGCAACTCGATCGGCGGCGCGATCAACATCATCACCTCGCAGCCGGGTGACGAGGAAGTCGCGCGCTTCAACGGGCAGATCGGCACGCGCGGCAGGATCGCCGGCGATGCCTATGTCAACACCCGCCTGTCGAACACGCTGGCGGCATCCTTCAGCATCGGGATCGATCGCCGCAACGGCCTTGGCGACTTCCTCAACATCCCCAACCCCGAAGCGCGCGTCGGCGAGCTTCAGGACATTTCCGGGCGAGCCTCGATCAAGTGGACCCCGACCGACCGCCTGTCGATCCAGCTGACCGCCGATGGCAACGAAGGCGACAACGGCCAGAACCCCTTCACCACCACCATCGTCGTCCCGCCCGGGGGCTGCACGCCGGAACAGATCGCCGATCTGTTCGGCCCCTTCGCCGTCGCCTGCGCGGGCGGGCTCGATCCGGTCACCAGCCAGTCCGCCGATCCCTTCGATTCCAACTCCGGTCAGGCCGATCTCGCGCGCGCGACCAATGCCGCCTATGGCTTCAGCGCGATCATCGATTACGAGCTCAACGACAACCTCGCATTGAAGTTCATCGGCAGCTACCGCTATTCCGAATATGAAGGCGGGCTTGACGATGACGGTGCCGAACTGGACTTCCTGTCGTTCCCCGAAATCGGCGAGGCGGAGCAATACTCCTTCGAACTTCAGCTCAGCGGCAAGTCGGGGATCTTCGACTATGTCGGGGGCCTCTACTATTTCAACGAGGAGGGGTTCAACTTCCAGGAGCCCACCACCTTCAACGGGTTCGGTGACGGCCTCTTCGAGCAGACCCAGGAGACGACCAGCTACGCGATCTTCGCCAACCTCGGCGCGCAGGTGACCGAAGACCTGCGCCTTGCGGGCGGGATCCGCTACACCGAAGACAGCAAGGACGCGACCGCCAACCTCGGATTTGCGCCGCCCTTCGGCGGTTCGGCCGATTTCGGCGAAGTCACGTGGGAGGTCTCGGCGACCTACGCGCTCAATGACCTGCTGAATGTCTACGGCACCATCGCGCGCGGCTACCAATCGGGCCAGTTCCCCGCGCGTCCCTTCGGCGGCGCGGCGACGTTCTTTGCAACCGACCCCGTGATCGCCACCAATTACGAGGCGGGCATCAAGGGCGAGCCGTTCGAGTGGCTGCAGATGTCGCTGGCAGGGTTCTACACCAACTACACCTCGTTCCCCGCACAGGTCAGCACGATCGGACCGAACGGGTTCATCACCGTCACCGACGATGCGGGGGACCTGCGCTCGATCGGCGTCGAATGGGAAGGCAATGTCCGTCTTGGCGTCTTCTCGCTCAACACTTCGGTCGGGTTCATCGATTCCGAGTTCCGCAATGTCGAGCCGGGCAGCAGCCTCACCAACGGGGATCGCGCTGCCCTGACCCCCCGCTGGACGGTGGCGATCGGCCCGCAGGTCGCGTTCAGCACCGGCGGCGGCACAGTGACGGCGCGCGCGGATTATTCCTACCGCGGCGACCTCGAAGGCCAGCCGAACAATTCGCCGACCGCCTTCATCGCCAGCCGCGACCTAGTGGGCTTCAACATCAGCTACGAACCCGACGATGCGCCCTGGACGCTTTCGGCCTATGGCAAGAACATCTTCGACGAACGCTACGTGCAGGCGGCGCTGGATGTGGGGCCGTACATCCTCAACATCCTTGCCAATGATGCGAGCGAATTCGGGGTGAAGTTCTCTTACGAATTCGGAGGGAAGTAGGCTTCGGGGCCTGCGCGCTGAGGGGGTTTGAGCCAGAAGCCCAAGGTCGGCAATGATCGCTCGACCTGCGCGCCACGCTGGGGCGGGGGCAATTGGCGCTGCACCGAAGTGCAGCGCCAGTTTGCATCAGCATTCCCAACCGCGCGGCAGACCGTTCGGGAAGAACGAGTGGCCACACCATTCGCCGCCGGGGAAACGTTCCTCGATTTCGTCGATGATGCTGCCGCCGACGACGAGCAGGGCCTCTTCGATTTTCAGATCAACAATCATGTCATCCACTCCGCTGGTTGGTGAGGGGCCCAGCTTAGGCGCTGCACCAAAGGCCGGGCATCGGGCTCATGGCCTAGGACAAAGGTGTTACCTGAAGCGCGTTTCCCGATCGCCAGACGAGGGGCGGTGGTGGTGTTCAGCGCCTCGAACGGCGAGGCCAAGCATATGCACGACGGCATCGTCGCGGGCGCGGATGATTGCATCGTCAAGCCGTTCAATGAGGCGGCGTTGCAGGCGAATCTGGAGAAGTCGGGGTGGTGGTGAGCTTCCCCCTTTTCTCCGCCATTGCCTTGGCTTATCACTCCCTCACCACGGCATGTGACAAAGGGGGCGCACCATGACATCCGCGACAACATCCCGCGCCGCCGCAGCGCTGCTCGCTCTGGCCTGCGGCGGCTGCGTCGCTTCGGCCCCGGTGCCCAAAGGTGCGGTGTTCGGCCCGCAATTTGCCGAGGCGACCTTCGAGCTCGGCCTTGCCGACACGGTCGGTTTCGGGGTTGCCTCCACGCAGGAATATCGGGTCGGCCCTTCCGCCGAATTCGAGGAGGCTGGCGTGGTCAAGATTTTCACCTGGGCGGCCAAGAAGCCGACGCCGCATCTGCTCGAGGCGGGCAAGCCGGTGGTCGTCTTTGCCAAGATGAACCGCATGACCGGCGCGCCGGGGATCACCAGTTCCTCGGACGCCTGGTGCATCAACCGCTCGCGCTTCACCCCCGCCCCGGCGACACGCTACCGTGTGGTGCAAAGGGGCATCGCCACCGAAGGTTGCGCTCTGAGCGTGGTGGAAACCGAAACCGGCCGCGCGCCCGCGGGGCTTGAGGTGATCCCGTTCCTGCGAACCAATCCGGTGGGGTAGGGCGAATTGCGCCGTCCGGGACTTGATCCGGGGCCGGGCTTGACGCGTCAAATTGCGCTACAATCTCCCTTCCCTTGAGGGAAGGGCTGGGGATGGGTGTGCGACGCCCGCTGATGTCGAACCCCCACCCCCAACCCCTCCCCACGGGGAGGGGAGAAGCGAGGCCCCGTATCAGGCACGGGGCGAAGGTGTTCGGCTATTCAGATTGGCTGTTGGCAAAATCGCGCATGATGGCGAAGTCGCGCATGAAGACCGCATCCAAATCGTTTCTGAGTTCCTCTGGCGTGCCCTCCATGTGATGATGGTAGCCGATCACCTGATGAGGGGCGGCGATCTGCATGGCCCAATGCTCGTCAGCGCCGGAGGAGCCGAACACGATATAGCCCGTGAAATCAGGGCCTTGCGGCGAATCAAGCGGCCAATCCCGCCAGAAGTACTCGGTCAATGAAGCCATTTCTTCCAGCGAAAGAAGATAAGCGGCATTCCCAAGCGGTTCGCGAAACCCGTTGGCTTGAAGGAAAAGCGTTCGCAATGGTAGCGGCAATGTGACGCCCAGCTTCTCCTCGACGCCTTGTAATTCTTCCGGCGTTGCGGGCGCACCGCAAATCGCACGCGGCACCAGCTCTTCAATAGAAGCCATCACCGCACCCAATCCAGCCCGATCTCGTCGAAAATCTCGCGGTCTTCGGCCCAGTTCTCCAGCACCTTCACATGCAGGAACAGGTGCACCTTCACGCCGAGAACCTCCATCAGCTCCGCCCGTGCGGCGGCGCCGATGGCCTTGATCTTGGAGCCCCCCTTGCCGAGCACGATCGCGCGCTGGTTGTCGCGCGTCACCACGATCTGCTGGTGGATCTCGACGCTGCCGTCTGGGCGCACCTCGTATTTCTCGGGCCGCACCGCGCTGTCATAGGGCAGTTCCTCGTGGAGCTGCTGGTAGAGCTGTTCACGGGTGATCTCGGCGGCGAGCAGGCGTTCGGAGGCGTCGGAGACCTGATCTTCGGGGTACATCCACTCGCCTTCAGGCATCAGCTTGGCGAGATTGTCCTTGAGTTCGGGCACCCCCTCGCCGGTCAGGGCCGAGATGAAGAACACCTCGGCAAAATCGACCTTGCCGGTGAGCTCCTGCGCGAGCACCAACAGCGGCTCCTTCTTGGCGCGGTCGACCTTGTTCAGAACCAGAATCTTGCGCTCGGGCCGCCCCGCCAGCGTCTCCAGCAGCGGCTCGAGTTCATGGCGGCGCTGCTTGATCGGATCGACCATCAGCAGCACCGCGTCGGCCGCTTCGGCACCCTCCCACGCGGCGCTCACCATCGCCCGGTCCAAGCGGCGCTTGGGGGCGAAGATGCCGGGGGTGTCGACGAGAATCATCTGCGTCGGCACGCCCTCCAACTCGTGCAGCGCGATCCCGAGCATTCGCGCGCGGGTCGTCTGCGCCTTGGCGCTGGTGATTGCGACCTTCTGGCCGACGAGGGCATTGACGAGGGTCGACTTGCCGGCATTGGGCGCGCCGAGCACGGCGACGACACCGCAGCGGGTTGGGAGGGTTTCGGTCATGGCGCGCTTATATCGCCTTGTCGCGCACTTGTCGAAGGGCGCGCGCGGGGCGTGCGCAGGTTGTCGGCAGGTCGTTGTGCATTCGTAGGGGGCAGAGTGCGTGGCGGAGCAATGTTTCACGTGAAACATTAAGGGAACAAAGCGTCAGCCGAACTGATCGAGGAACGCCTTGGCGGCGAGCTTTTCGGCCTCACCCTTGCTGGTCGCGGTCGCCTCGGCGCTGCCGACGTTCTTGACCGTGACGCGCACGGTGAAGCGCGCCGCGTGATCGGGGCCGGCGCGGTCGGTGACCTCGTAGAGCGGGGCCATGCGGCGATTGCCCGCGGCCCATTCCTGCAGCGCGCTCTTGGGGTGCTTGGCCTTGCCGACATCGCCCTCAAGCTCGTGCGCCCACAGGCGGTAGATCAGGCCCTGCGCGGCGCCGAAGCCCTGTTCGATGAAGCAGGCGCCGATCAGTGCCTCCATCACGTCGCCGAGGATCTTGTCGCTGTCCGCCCCGCCATCGTCGCGCGCCTGTTTGCCGAGGCGGATGTATTCGGGAAGGCCGATGGCCCGCGCAATCCGCGCGCAGGTCGCCCCGCTGACGAGCGCGTTGAGGCGCTGCGACAGGCGGCCCTCGGGCGCGTCGCCGGCGCGGAACAGCCACGCGGCGACCGACAGGCCGAGCACGCGGTCTCCAAGGAATTCAAGGCGCTGGTAATCGGCCACTTCCGCGCCCGAGCCATTGAAGCTGCCATGGGTCAGGGCCTCAAGCCACAGGGCGTCGGCACCGGGCGCGAAGCCCTGTCCGTCAAGCCATGCGCGGGTTTCGGGGGCAAGCGCGCCGGTCACAGCGCCGTTCCGATCCGGCTCCAGCGCGCGGCCGAGAACCATGACACCGGGTTGAGCCAGTCGGCGCTGCCGTCGGTCGACCACACGATCACCGCCGCACGGCCCACCAGCAGGTCCTGCGAGACGAACCCCACACCCTCGCCCGCCGAAGCGGGGAAGCGGCTGTCCATCGAGCTGTCGCGGTTGTCGCCCATCACGAACAGCGTGCCGGGCGGGACGGCGCGCTCTGAGAACGCATCGGCCGACCACGGGCCGAAGTCGAGCACGGTGTAGCTGCGCCCGCCGGGGAGCGTCTCGCGGAAGGCCTTGTAACGGCACACTTCTCCGGTGCCGTCCGCAGCAGTCTCGGCCTCGCCGCCCCAGGCGCAGCCGGTGTTGGGCGAGAGCGGGACGAGCACGTCGGGGGCAGGCAGGCGCGCCACGCGGGTGCCGTTCAGCACCACCTCGCCGCCCACCACCGCCACGCGGTCACCCGGCAGGCCGATCACCCGCTTGATGTAATCGCGGCCATCGATAGGGTGCTTGAAGATCACGATATCCCCGCGCTCGGGCGTTCCGGGAAGCAGTCGCCCGGCGGGGAGCGCAAGGTCGAAGGGCAGCGAGGCGCGCGAGATACCGTAGGGCCACTTGGCCGCGAGAAGATAATCGCCGTTCATCAGCCGCGGCAGCATGCTCTCGGACGGGATCGAGAAGGGCGAGAATACGAATACCCTGAAGGCCAGAACCAGCAGCAACAGCTTGACGCAGAACCATGCGAAGCTACCCCAGCCATCGCCCGTCCGGGCACCGGCTGCGGCGGGCGGCGCGTCTCCGAGCGATTGGGTCTTAACATCCATCGCCCATGCCCTTACCCGCAGCGGCACACTTGCGCAAAGGGGAACACAGATGGGCGGCATGGCAAGCGGAGAAGCGGTGGCGGCAGCATGGGCGACCTTGCGCGGATTGCCGCATGCCACGCTCAAGGACCTGTTCGCCGCCGATCCGGCGCGCCATGAAGCCCTGACCCGCCGGATCGCTTGGCCCATCGAACCCGGCAGCGCGGCGCAGGCGGGGATGCTGATCGACTTTGCCAAGACCCACCTGTCGGACCAAGCGCTGACCGCCTTCGAGGCGCTGACCGAAGCGGCAGGCTTTGCCGCCGCGCGCGAGGCGCTGTTCGGCGGCGGGATCGTCAACCCCACCGAAGGCCGCGCTGCCACCCACGGCGCGCTGCGCGGCAGCGGCACGCCTGCGCAGGTGGAAGAGGCCGAGGCGCTGCTCGCGCGGATGGGCATGCTGGTGGAGGCGATCCACGAAGGCGCTCTGGGCGAGGTCAAGCACTGCATCGCGATCGGCATCGGCGGCTCGGCGCTTGGCCCGGCGCTCGCCATCGACGCGCTGACCCGCGATCTGGCGCTGGTCGACGTCCATGTGGTCTCGAACATCGACGGCCTCGCATTGGAACAGGCCTTCGCCGCCTGCGACCCCGAGACGACGCTGATCGCGGTCGCCTCCAAGACCTTCACCACCATCGAGACCATGACCAATGCGGCCAGCGCGCTGAAGTGGCTCGCGGATAATGGCGTCGAGGACCCGGGCGGGCGCGTGGTCGCGCTCACCGCCGCGCCCGACAAGGCGGTCGAGTGGGGGGTGGACGAGACCCGCGTGCTCCCCTTCCCCGAAAGCGTGGGCGGGCGCTATTCGCTGTTTTCGAGCATTGGCTTTCCGGTGGCGCTCGCCATCGGGATGGACGAATTCCGGGCGATGCTGGCGGGGGCCAAGGCGGTCGACGACCACTTCCGTTCCGAAGAGGGCCGCGCCAATGCCCCGCTGCTCGCCGCCTTCTGCGACCAGTATTACACCCGCCTGCGCGGCTGCCAGACCCGCGCGGTCTTCGCCTATGACGAGCGGCTCGCGCTGCTGCCCGACTATCTCCAGCAGCTCGAGATGGAATCGAACGGCAAGAGCGTGACCGCCGAGGGCAAGCCGGTCGACGGCCCGACCGCGGCCGTGACCTGGGGCGGGGTGGGCACCGACGGGCAGCACGCGGTGTTCCAGCTGCTCCATCAGGGCACGCACCTGATCCCGGTGGACTTCATCGCCAGCATCGCACCCGGCGACGATCTCGACCCGGCGCATCACCGCATCCTGCTGATGAACTGCCTCGCTCAGGGCGCGGCGCTGATGGCGGGCAAGACCTCGGACGACCCCGCGCGCGCCTATTCCGGCGATCGGCCCTCGACCACCTTCCTGCTCGACGATTGCGACGCGGCAGCGCTCGGCGCGCTGATCGCCTTCCACGAGCAGCGCACCTTTGCCAATGCGGTCTTGATGGGGATCAACCCCTTCGACCAGTTCGGCGTCGAGCTCGGCAAGGCCATCGCCAAGCAGATCGAGAGCGGAGAGGGGGATTTCGACCCCTCGACCAAGGCGCTGATGGCGGCGGCGGGGTTGGGGTGATGCGGAATGAAGGGCATTGCTATTGACTTGAAGGCGGCTGCCGACAGCCTCCCAAGCGAGTTCGCAAAGATTGCGGGGATGATCCGCTCTCTTTCCTCAGCACATTCAATCCGAATGGACATCGAAGTTGCCTACGACATGGTGCAAGCCCTCGAGGTCGTTTTGCCGCAAGCTAGGTTGCAGTCGACGACAATAAACTGGGCCTCAAATGCTGCTTTAGCGCTCCTAAACTCAGCGATTGTCATGTATGTGCGGGCGACAAAGAGTAGCTCGAAGCACAGAGGAAGTATCAACTTTCTCAAAGATTTTACGCCGTCAGAACGAGAAACTCACGATCTCCTAGTCGAGCTACGCGATGATGCGATCGCGCACTTCGGCCCGGGCGAAATCTATAACGGCCCCACATGGCAGCACGAAGGAGTCTTTCTTCCGCTCGATGACCCGAACGACATGAGGGTGATGACCGCAAGCCGCAGAGTTATAATGCAAAAGCAACTGCAAGAGCGAATGCACCTTCATTTTCATCGATGCCTGATGATTGCGGAGCGCGAAACGCAGAAGCGGAATGCGGCATTGGTCGTCGAGATGAATGCAAACGTCGAAGATGGGACGCTCTTGGCGGAGTTGCACAAGCATCAGGTCGACCTGATTGATTTCTTCGAGACGGAGGAGGCAAGGGATAATGCGCTTGGTGGCCTCCGCAGGGGAAGGCGATCCGGTGTGGTTGATCATTGACTTCCGCGCGCTGTGCCCCCACATGGCCGCCATCGAAGCGCGCTAGCCATGCGTGAAGCGGCGGACCTCTCCGAAAAATGTCCGCCCCGGCCGCGCCTCGGTTCTGCCCCCAAGACTTCCCTTTTCACGCGGGCGGTTTCAACCCCCGCGCCGCGCGTGGCGTGCCTGTGGACGTTTCTCGTCCGGGGCAGCCGAGCGCGCGTCGCAGATTATTTGCGAGTTATCAAAACATGACCACTTTTGCTGACCTCGGGCTGTCGCAGCCCGTGCTTCAGGCCCTCGACATGAAGGGCTACAACACCCCCACCCCGATCCAGGCGCAGGCGATCCCCGCCGTGCTCAAGGGCCGCGACCTGCTCGGTATTGCCCAGACCGGCACCGGCAAGACCGCCGCTTTCATGCTCCCCAGCATCGACCGGCTGCGTGAGGCCGACAAGCCGATCCCGTTCAAGTCGTGCCGCATGCTGGTGCTCGCCCCGACCCGCGAGCTTGCCGTGCAGATCGCCGACAGCGCCAAGGATTACGGCGCGCTTGCGGGCCTCAAGGTGCAGTGCATCGTCGGCGGCACCTCGGTCGGCAAGGATCGTAACAAGCTGCACCGCGGCACCGACATTCTGGTGGCGACGCCGGGCCGTCTGCTCGACCTCGTCGACCAGAAGGCGTTCAATCTTGCCGGGATC
>PNKW01000087.1 GCA_013822695.1 Erythrobacter sp.
ACATCGGGAACAGCCGCGCCTGGGGAAACAGGCCGCGTAAGCTCCGCACCAGATCGACCGTCAGCGCCCCGCCGCTATTGGTCAGCCGCCGCAGGGGCGCGCGGGCCTCGGCGGGCCAGTCGATCTCGGTCAGCTGCACCCACAGGGGCGGCACCGCGGCGAGCGTCGTCACCGCATGCTTCGCGCAGGCCTTGGCGACATCCTTGGGGAACAGGAAATCGAGCGGCACTACGCTGCCGCCCGCATACCACGTCGAGAGAAGCTGGTTCTGCCCGTAGTCGAACGACAGCGGTAGAACCGCGAGCGTCACGTCGTCCTCGGCGAGCCCAAGGTAATGCGCCACGCTCACCGCGCCGAGCCACATATTGGCATGGCTCAGCATCACCCCCTTGGGGCGGCCCGTGGAACCGCTGGTGTAGAGAATCGCCGCCAGCTCGTCCGGATCGGCCTCGGAGGGGCCGCGTTCCAGTCCCGCCGCCTCCGCCGCGGCCAGAGCCTCTACCTCGTCCAGCACTGCGCAGCCTTCGGGCAGATCGCCCGGTTCGAGGCTGGCAAGCCGCGAGGGCGTGCCGATCAGCAGCGCCGCCCCGCTATCGGCGAGAATATGCGCGACCTGCGCGCGCTTGAGGAGCGGGTTGATCGGGGCATGCACCAGCCCCGCCCGCGCCGCCGCGAGCGGCAGCAGGCAGGTCAGCTCGCCCTTGGCCGCCCAGCTTGCGACCCGCGCGCCCTTCCCGGGCACCGCTTGCGCCAGCCATCCGGCGAGCTTGGCAACACGCTGTCTTAACTGATTGTGGTTAAGGCTACCGTCCCGAAGCACCAGCGCCGGCCGCTCGCCGTACCCTCCCGCCCCCGCCAATTCGGCAAGGTGGTCGAGCGGGCGCGGGGTCGGATCTGGCAGGCAGGGCATAAGGGACACGGACTTTCAGTGATCGAAGCGCGGTATCACGATAGCGTTAACGTCTTGCAAGCCCTCACGGCTTCGCAGGCCGCCCAAGGCATCGGCGCACCCTTCGACCGGGCCGAGTGGTTCGCGCTGCTGGCCGAGACCGGGCTCGTCCCGCTCGTCGCCATCGCCAGCGACACGGAAAACACCGCGGCGCTCGCGTTGACCGAGAGCGATGGGCGCATCACCCCCTTGCGCAACTGGTACTCTTTCACATGGCGCGAATTGGCTCCGGCAGGCGCAGCGGGTGATCGCCTGCTCGCAAGCATCGCGCGCCAGCTGAAAACCCGCGGGTGGCGCGTGACGCTCGAGCCCGTGCCGGGCGAGGACGGGTCGGCGACGAGGCTCGCACGCGCCTTCCTGGCAGCGGGCTGGCGCGTGGCGGTGGAGCCCTGCGACATCAACCACGTCCTGCCCGTGAAAGGCCGCAGCTTCGCCGAATATTGGGAGAGCCGCCCCGGCCCCTTGCGCACCACATTCAAACGCAAGGCGAAGAAGGTCGAGGTGAAAATCCTCACTCGCTTCGACCCCGCAGTATGGGCCGATTACGAGGCGATCTACGCTGCCAGCTGGAAGCCCGCCGAAGACCAGCCCGCCATGCTGCGCGCCTTTGCGCAAGCCGAGGGCGCGGCAGGCCGCCTGCGCCTCGGCATCGCCCGCGCCGATGGTCTTGCCGTTGCCGCGCAGGCCTGGACGGTCGAGAACGGCACGGCCTTCATCCACAAGCTCGCCTATCTCGAAAGCCACAAGCACCTCTCCGCCGGCACCACGCTGACCGCCGAACTCTTCCGCCACGTGATCGACATCGACCGCGTCGCGCTGGTCGATTTCGGCACCGGCGACCAGAGCTACAAGGCTGACTGGATGGAGGAGGTGCGCCCGCGCTATCGCATCGATTGCCTCGATCCCGCTCGCCCTCGCGCCTGGCCCGCGCTCGCCAAGCGGCTGCTGCGGGGCAGCGCAAAACTTGCGCCCTCGCCCGCGCATGGCTAAGCCCCGCCGCCACGGCCCAGCGCATAAGGGCTGAACAGGGACTTTTGCACAGCCGATGACCGTTTCGCACAACCTCGATGGCGCCGCGCTCGATCTCGAACTCAAAGGGCTCATCGCCGACGTGCTGGGCCTCGATCCCGAGCAGGCGCAGGCGCTCGGCCCGGACTCGGGGTTGTTCGGCCACCTGCCCGAACTGGATTCGATGGCGGTCGCGGGGCTCCTGACCGAGATGGAAGACCGCCTTGGCATCGTTATCGAGGATGACGATGTGGATGGCGAAATGCTCGAGACCTACGGGGCCTTGCGCGCCTTCGCCGAGGCCAAGCTCGGCGGCTGCTGAGCCCCGCGCTCCGCGTGATCTCCACCTGGAACCCGCCCGCCCCTGACGGCGACATGGCCGGGGAGGAACTGCTGGTCGCCTTCGACCGCGGGCGCGATTTGCGCCTGCTGATCTGCCCGGCGTGGTTTGACGAGGCGAACAAGCTGCGACGCTTCACGCTCGAAGTGATGCGGCGGCTTGACCGCGCAGGGGTGGACTGTCTGCTCCCCGATCTGCCCGGTTGCAACGAGAGCCTTGCTCCGCTTGAGCGCCAGACGCTTGAAGGCTGGCGCGCGGCGATGACCGCCGCCGCCGAAGCTCTCCGGGCGACCCATGTTCTGGCGATCCGCGCGGGGGCGCTCGTCGCTCCCCCCGCCCTTCCCGGCTGGCACTACGCCGCGCAGTCCGGCCCCAAGCTCTTGCGCGGCATGATCCGTGCCCGCACCATCGCCGCGCGCGAGGCGGGGCTGGCCGAGACGTCAGAAGCGCTGATGGCCGAGGGCCGCGCGCAAGGCCTGACGCTCGGCGGCTGGACAATCGGGCCTGCGATGTTCGCTGCGCTCGAAATGGCCGAGCCCGCGCTTGCCCCCGGCCAGTCCGATCTTGCGCAGAGCGCCATCGGCGGCCCGGGCCTGTGGCTGCGCGCCGAGCCAGGCGAAGACGCCGCGCAAGCCGATCGCCTCGCCGGGCGGATCGTTCAGAGCCTCG
Source organism: Erythrobacter sp. (assembly GCA_013822695.1). Lineage (GTDB taxonomy): Bacteria > Pseudomonadota > Alphaproteobacteria > Sphingomonadales > Sphingomonadaceae > Erythrobacter. The sequence continues at coordinate 2,967 of PNKW01000087.1, forward strand.
CAGGCGCGCCCGCATGAGCCGGCGCTGGCATGCCTTCGCCTGCGACGGGCAGATGCTGGCAGGCACGCTCGATCCTGCGCCCGGTGCTACGGGGCTGCTGATCGTCAGCGGCGGCAACGAGATCCGCTCGGGCGCCTTCAGCGGGCAGTCCGACATGGCAGCACGTATCGCCGCGGCGGGCTTCCCCGTCTTCCGCTTCGACCGCCGCGGGGTCGGCGACAGCGAGGGCGAGAACCGCGGCTTCCGCCATTCGGCCGAGGACATCGCCTGCGCCCTCGCCGCCTTCCGGGGACAAGCCCCGCAGATCACCCGCGTGATTGCTTTCGGCAATTGCGACGCGGCCTCGGCGCTGATGCTGGCCGGCGGCGCGCAGGTCGATGGTCTGGTGCTTTCCAACCCGTGGACCATCGAGGACAGCGAAGCTGGCGACAGCACGCCGCCCCCTGAAGCGGTGCGGGCGCGCTATCTCGAAAAGATCAAGAACCCCCGCGAGATCATGCGGTTGCTCGGCGGGGGTGTGAACCTTACCAAGCTCGCACGCGGGGTAATCCATGCGCTGAAGCCGCCTCCGCTGCCCTCAAGCCTCGCGCAAGAGATGGCCGCGGGGCTGGCAGGCTTCACCGGCGATGTCCGCATTCTCCTCGCCACCGCCGACCGCACCGCGCAGGTCTTCGAAGCCGCATGGGACAAGACCGACCCGCGCATCCGCCGCTGCGAAGGCGCAGGCCACGCCTATGTCGAGCCCGCACACCGCGCGTGGCTCGAAGCGCAGCTGCTGGAAGCGTTGCGCGGTTAACGCTCGAACAGGCTCACCAGCTCGACATGGGTCGACCAGCGGAACTGGCCCACAGGGCGCAGCTTGCTCAGCCGGAACCCCTCCTCCGCCAGCACCGCCGCATCGCGCGCCCAGCTTGACGGGTTGCAGCTGACATAGACCACCCGCGTCAGCGTGCTCACGGCAATCTCGGCGATCTGCGCGCGCGCCCCGGCACGCGGCGGATCGAGCAGCACGGCGTCGAAGCGGTTGAGTTCATCCGGTTGCAGCGGCGCGCGGAACAGGTCGCGGTGGAGCGCGAGCACGCTTCCACCGGTCCGCGCCCCGGCGTTCTTGCAGGCGAGATGTGCGGCTTGTTCGGCCTCCACGGCGAGCACCTTGCGCCCCTCCTTGAGCGCGAAGGCAAAGGTGCCCAGCCCTGCGAACAGGTCAGCGACCATCCGCGCGCCTTCGAGCCATGCGGCGGCATCGGCAGCCATCTGGCTCTCGGCATCATGGGTAGCCTGAAGGAAGGCGCCCGGCGGAAGGCTGACCGGCACTCCGGCGAGCGTCACCGTCACCGGCTCTGGCTCCCACATGGTCTCGGGGCCATAGCCGGAATCGAAGGACAGCCGCGCCAGTCCCTGTTCGCGCGCAAAAATCGAGCGCCGCCTCGGTCGGGCCGAGGCCTTCCAACGGAAACTGCGAGAGGCTCGCCTCAACGCCCTGATCGGCGAGCGTCAGATCGATCCCGACCATTGCCTTGGGGCCATGCGCCGCGACGAACTTGCGCAAAGGGCCGATCAGCGCGGTCAGTTGCGGGTGAAGCACCGGGCATTCGGCAAGATCGACCACCCGGTGCGATCCGCCCTCGCGGTAGCCGAGCACCGCGCCCCGCGCCGTGCGCAACCCGTGCAGCCCCGCACGGCGGCGGGAGTGCGGGGGAGAGAGGTGGACGGGGAGCAGCTCGGCCGGCTCGAGCCCCTGCCCGCGCGCCGCATTGACCACGCGCTCGGTGACGAAGGTGGCCAGCGCCGCGTCGTCGGCGTGCTGCAACTGGCACCCGCCGCACGTCGCGAAATGGCGGCACGGCGGGGTCTGGTGGTGCGGCCCGGGCGTGATCGCGCCGCTCTCGTCCACAAGGTCGCCCGGCGCGGTGCCCGCGACATGGCGCCCGGAGGCGGTGACGCCGTCGCCCTTGGCGGCGAGGCGGATAACGGTTTCGGAGGTGCTCACAGGCAGGCCGCTAGCGCCTCGGAGACCCTTTCGGCAAGCTGCGATGGCGTGAAGGCCGGACCGGCGCGCCGCGCCGCCTCGCCGTGGAGCCACACCGCCTCGCAGGCGGCGGCGAAGGGATCCCGCCCCGTCGCCATGCGGCTCGCCGCGATCCCGGCGAGGACATCGCCCGTGCCCGCGACCGACAGCCAGCTTGAAGCGGGGGGCGCGAGCGCGAGCCTGCCATCGGGTGCGGCGACGCAGCTGTCGGGGCCCTTGGCGAGCACCACCATGCCGCTGACTTTGGCGAGCGCCAGCGCGCGATCACGGCGGCTTTCGGCGATCACCCCGAAGGCGCGGCACATCGTCTCGAGCTCGCCATCATGCGGGGTCACCAGCGTGGATACGCCGCGCACGAGCATGGTGGGGGTGAGCAGCATCAGCGCATCGGCATCGAGCACCAGCGCCGGGGCGGTGCGCAGCGCGTCACCCAGCCTCGCCCGCGCCGCCTCGTTACGCCCCAGACCGGGGCCGACCAGCACGGCAGCGATGCGGGAATCGCCGAGCGCCTCGCCAAGCGGCGCGCTGTCGGTCACCACCTCGGGCGGGGTGCGCGGATCGGCTTCGGGGGCGAGGAGCTTCACATAGCCCGCCCCGGCCCGCTGCGCGGCGCTTGCGGCCAGCAGGCTCGCCCCCGGCATGGCGCCCGCAACAATGGCAAGCAGCCCGCGGCGATATTTGTGGCTGTCGCCCGCGGGGGCGGCGATCTGCGGCCGGGCGATCAGCTGCGCGGCACCCGCGACGGCGCCGATCCCGATGGGGACGAGCCGCAGCTGGCCCATCAAGGCGCGGCCCGGCAGGCTCCAATGGGCAAACTTCCACGCGCCCAGCGCAAGGGTCACATCAAAGGCCGGGAGCCTGTCGTTGAGCACCGCTCCACTGTCGCTCGCGATCCCGGAGGGCACGTCCACCGCCACCCTGATGCGGTGGCGCGCGGCGAGATCGCGCAGCAGCAGGGCGTGTTCGGGCACCAGCGGGCGGGTGAGGCCCGATCCGAACAGGCAATCGACGAAGACGTCTCCCGCCGCGCCGCCTGCCGTGCCAACCGGCCCGTCCCAGCGCGCCTTTGCGTCGCGGGCGGCATCGGTTTTCGGATCGAGCGGGGCGATGACGCTGACCGCGTTCCCCGCCTCGCGCAGTCGCCGGGCGATGACATAGCCGTCGCCGCCGTTATTGCCCGGGCCGCACAGCACCGTGACCGAGCGCCCGGCGGCAATCCGGCGGATCCACTCGGCCGCGCCGCCTGCGGCGATTTCCATCAGGTCGGCAACCGAAGTCCCCGCGTCAAACAGCGCCTGCTCGGCCGCGCGCATCTGCTCGGCGGTGAGGACTTGGCGCGCGCTCACGGCGTCGGCGCGGCGGCGGGTTCGCGCGGAATGCGGTAGCGGTCCGCGCCGACGGCAAATTGCAGCACCCCTTGCCCCTCTTCCAGCACCACCGGATCGGCCCCGTCAATCGGGGCAAGCGTGCCGGTGGCGGGGTCATAGGTCAACCGCCGGAAGCCGCCATCGGGGTGGTGGATGACGATCTGCGGGCCGCCCGCGACCCGCTCGAGCGTGCAGACCCCGGCAAAGTCAGCGCCCTCGCCAATAGCGCAGGCGATGGTCTCGCCCGCAGGCTCGGGGCTCTGCGCTCCGCCGCAGCCCGCCAGCGCCGCGAGCGCGAGAGCTGCGCTAGATATCCGCAAAGACATGGGTTTCCGCGCTCGCTCCCGGATGGGTGAGCGCACCGAAGCGCGCCTTGCCGACGACCTGGCTGTAGCGCCACAGCGCGCCCGACTGGTAATCGTTGCTGCGCGGCTGCCAGTTCGCGCGGCGAGCGGCGAGCACGTCTTCGGCAACCTCGAGGTCGATGGTCCCAGCGACCGCGTCGATGCTGATGATGTCGCCATCCTCGACCAGCGCGATCGGGCCGCAATCCGCCGCTTCGGGCCCGACATGGCCGATGCAGAAGCCGCGCGTCGCGCCCGAGAAGCGTCCGTCGGTGATCAGCGCCACCTTCTCGCCCATGCCCTGCCCGTAGAGCGCGGCGGTGGTGGAGAGCATCTCGCGCATCCCGGGGCCGCCCTTGGGGCCTTCGTAGCGGATGACGATGACGCAGCCCTCGGCAATGTCGCGGCTCTCGACGGCGGCGAAGGCGTCCTCCTCGCAATCGAACACCCGCGCCGGGCCGGAGAATTGCAGCCGCGCCATGCCCGCAACCTTCACGATCGCGCCATCGGGGGCGAGCGAGCCCTTCAGACCGACCACGCCCCCGGTCGGCGTGATGGGGTTCTTCACGTCATAAAAAACCTTCTGGTCGGGGTTCCAGGTGATCTCCTCGAGATTCTCGCCGATGGTCTTGCCGGTGACGGTGATCGGGTTGGGATCGATGAATCCGCCGTCGAGCAGGGTCTTCATCGCCATGTAGACCCCGCCCGCCTCGTGCATGTCCTTGGCGACATATTTCCCGCCGGGCTTGAGGTCTGCAATGTAAGGCGTTGATTTGAATATTTCCGCGACGTCGAACAGGTCAAACTCGATCCCCGCCTCGCTCGCCATGGCGGGCAGGTGGAGCGCCGCGTTGGTCGAGCCGCCCGTGGCAGCGACCACGCGCGCGGCGTTCATGAAGGCCTCGCGGGTGCAGATATCGCGCGGGCGCAGGTTGCGGGCGACAAGCTCCATCACCTGCTTGCCGGCCGCCACCGCGATATCATCGCGCGATCTGTAAGGAGCGGGCGCCATGTTGCTGTTAGGCAATGACAATCCGATTGCCTCGCCGACACAGGCCATGGTGTTGGCGGTGAACTGGCCGCCGCAGGCGCCGTGTCCGGGGCAGGCGACCTTTTCGAGCGCGATCAGCTCTGTGAGGGGGCAGTTGCCGGCGGCGAACTGGCCGACCGCTTCGAACACATCGACCACGGTCACATCATTGCCGCGGTGGGTGCCGGGGAGGATCGAGCCGCCGTAGACGAAGATCGAAGGCACGTTGAGCCGCAGCATCGCCATCATCATGCCGGGCAGGCTCTTGTCGCAGCCCGCAAAGCCGACAAGCGCGTCATAACAATGGCCTCGGACCGAAACCTCAATCGAGTCGGCAATGATCTCGCGGCTGATGAGCGAGCTCTTCATGCCCTGGTGGCCCATCGCGATACCATCGGTGACGGTGATCGTGTTGAACCGGCGCGGGGTGCCGCCGCCCGCGATCACGCCCTCGCGGCAGATATCGGCCTGCGCGTTCAAGGTGGTGTTGCACGGCGCGGAGTCGTTGCCCGCGCTGACCACGCCGACGAAGGGCGCGGCGATCTCGTCCTCGGTCATGCCCATCGCATAGTAGTAGGAGCGATGCGGCGCGCGCTCCGGGCCGACCGAGACGTGGCGGCTGGGGAGCTTCGACTTGTCGAAGGTGTGAGACATAAGATTTCCCGATAACGGCGTTTTGCGTAACGCCCCCTGCCTTCAGGCAAGCGCAGACGCAACCCTTTGCGCAATTTTTGCCAAGAGCGCGGCCCAGCGGGCGTGATCTGCGGGGGTTCGGGTCAGGTCCTGGCGCAGCTCGACGCCGAGATAGGGGCGGCCCGCGCCCTCGGCATGGCGGTTCATGGTGTAATTGAGATCGCGGCCCGAATAGGGGAGGTTGTCGCCGACATTCAGCCCCTCGGCGGCGAGCAGCGGGATGGCGATGCGCGCGGCGCGGTCGTCCGTGTTGTAGAGCACCCCCACCTCCCACGGCCTTGCGGCGTCCGAGGTTTCGAGGCGCGGGGTGAAAGAGTGGAGCGAGAGGATCAGGCCCGGTTGGGCCGCTGCCAGCCACTCGGCCAGCGCGGTGTGATAGGGGCGATGGAAGCGGGCTAGGCGCGCTTCCCTGTCCACGCCGATATTGCCGGGAATCGAATGGCCGTCGCTGGCTTCCGGGACGAGGCCGGGGGCGTCCTCCTCGCGGTTCAAGTCGCAGACTAGGCGGCTGACCGCAGCGATGTGGGCGGGGATGGCGTGGTTGCGGGCGAGCCGTTCGGCGATGGCCTCGGTCCCGATGTCGACGGCGATATGCTCGTCGAGCAGGTGTGCGGGGATGCCAAGGGCGATGTCCTCGGGCACGCGGTTCGAGGCGTGGTCGGCGGTGCAGACGATCCCGCCGGGGGTTGGCGTGCCGAGCTGGCGGAAGGCTTCGCTCACCGCAGCCGCCCCGCCATGGTCCACCAGCCGGAAGGCATGGCCGCCGCCGCCGCGTCGCGGGCCTCGGGCGTGTCGTAGAGCGCAAAGCAGGTCGCGCCCGAGCCGGACATGCGGGCGAGCCACGGTTTGGTCGCCTGCAAGGCCGCCAGCACCTCGGCGATCACGGGGCAGAGCGAAATGGCGGGGGCTTCGAGATCGTTGCGCCCTTCCCTTGCGATCTTCGAGGCAGGGCCTTCGGGAAGCGCACCGCGATCCTCCTGGTCCCACGCCTTGAACACCGGCCCCGTGCTGAGCGGGACGCGCGGGTTGACCAGCAAAACGGGGGTTCCGGTGAGGTCGTCTTCGACCGCAAGCTGCTCGGTGCCCGTGCCGAGGCCGATATGGGTGCGGCTGAGCACGCAGGCAGGCACATCCGCGCCAAGCTTGGCCGCGCGCGCCTGCCAGTCCTCCGGCAGGCCGTGCAGCGCCTCGACGATCCGGAACACTGCCCCCGCATCCGCCGAGCCGCCGCCGAGACCGGCCGCGACCGGGAGGTTCTTCTCCAGCGCCACCGCAAGGCCCTGCGGTCGCGGCAGGGCGGTGAGCGCTCGCGCCACCAGATTGTCGAAAGGATTGTCGAGCCCGCCCGCAAACTCGCCAAGCGTGGTGACGCTGTCCTGCGCTGCCGGTGTGGCCGTCAGCACATCGCCCGCATCGACGAAAGCGAACAGGGTCTCAAGCGCGTGATACCCGTCCTCCCGCCGCTTGCGGACATGCAGCGCGAGGTTGATCTTGGCGTAAGCGGTCTCGGTGACAGGCATGCCAGAGGCTAGACCGCAGCCGTGTATTTGTCGGACGCCGCCTCGAAGCCGATCTTGGGCGCACGGATCTTGCCATCGGCGAGCATGGTGCCGCCCAGCGGGTCGATCGCTTCGATGTCGTAGTCGGCCTCGCCGGGATCGATGCCGGAGATGATGACGTCGAAGGTCATGGCCTTGCCGCCGCTCGGAACGAACCAGTGGATGTTGTCGCGGTCCGGGGTCATCGCCGAAAGCTGGCCGATCGCGGCGATGTAGTCGCGGGTCGGACGGATGATCATCGCGCCTTCCTCATCTTCCAGCCGGTCGAAGTTGCGGACCCTGAAAGCCCCTTCCACCACGAGGTGCGATGACACCATGTGGCGGTGCCCGTGCGGGGTGATGACATTGTGCGGCTCGAAGGCGAACAGCGCCGCGCCATAGCCGAGCTTGCGCGGTGCGCCTTCGGCATCAAGGAAGCGGATGCTGCTCTTGCGCGGATCGTTGGTGGGCGGCAGCGCCTGCTGCGTGATCTGCGACCGGCCTACCTCGGCCATCAATTCGGCGACCTCGATCTCGCCCGCCAGCCGCTCGGCTTCCGCCATCCATTGCAGTGGAGCGATCTGACCACCCTTGAGCGCGCGCGCCAATTCGCCCTGCCGCTCGATCCAGTCGCGCGCGGCCATGCGTTTTTGCGGGGCAGCAGCCGCCACTTCCCGCCCAAGGAGCGCGAGGGTGAAGGCGGCGAGGCCCGCTCCGGCAAAGCCCCGGCGGTCGAGGCCGAAAGCGCCGAGACCGGCTGGCTGTGCTCGGTCCCAATCTGCCTCATGCATGGCCGGTGATCCCTTTGCTCACATCCTCGCATAGATCGGGCCGGATGCATTGGCCACGCTGCGTGCGGTCAATCTTGGGATGGTCGGTTTCGATCATGCACGCTTTAGTTGATCTCGCCGTCATCATCATCGGTGATCGTGCCACCCAGCTTCTTTTGGAGGTCGCGAAGGACATCGATCACTTCGACATCGCCATTGAAATGGCGGCCACTCATGTCCGCTTGAATCGCAACGCCTCCGGTCTCGCCTTCGGCAATCTCAAAATAGGCAATAACGTCGCCTTGACCGTCATGGAGCAGCCAAGGGTTGGCCGAGTTCGGTAGCCGAACGCAAAGCTCTTTCCTTGCAGAATTGCTGTCGGACAATCCTTCAAGGAAATAGCTTTTCATACGCCTCTCACATATTCGGATAGTTCGGCCCGCCGCCGCCTTCCGGCGTCACCCAGTTGATGTTCTGGTTGGGGTCCTTGATGTCGCAGGTCTTGCAGTGGACGCAGTTCTGCGAGTTGATCTGAAACTTCGGGCTGCCATCCGCCTCCTGAAGCCATTCGTAGACCCCTGCCGGGCAGTACCGCGACGAGGGCCCGCCGAACACTGCCAACTCGCTGTCCTTCTGCAATTCGTGGTCTTTCACCTGCAGGTGAACCGGCTGATCCTCGGCATGGTTGGTGTAGCTGTAGGCCACATTCGTCAGGCGGTCGAAGGTGATCACGCCATCGGGCTTGGGGTAGTCGATCTTGGGATAGAGATCCGCGCGGCCCGTCATTTCGTGGTCGGCGTGGAACTTCATCGTGATCGGCAGCCCGATCTTGAGCTGGCGCATCCACATGTCGATCCCGCCGAGCAGCGTGCCGAGGTCATCGCCGTACTTCTCCATCGCCGGGAGCACGTTCTTGACCTTCTGGAGTTCGTCACCGACCCAGCTGCCGCGCACGGCGGGTTCGTAATCGGTGAGCTCGGTCTTCTCGTGGCCCGCCGCGATCGCCGCCGCTACGCTCTCTGCCGCCAGCATCCCGCTCTTCATCGCGGTGTGGCTTCCCTTGATCCGCGGCACGTTGACGAAGCCCGCCGCGCAGCCGATCAGCGCCCCGCCGGGGAAGGCGAGCTTGGGGATCGACTGCCAGCCGCCGTCATTGATCACCCGCGCGCCATAGGAGACGCGCTTGCCGCCTTCGAGGTATTCGCGGATCGCCGGATGCTGCTTCCAGCGCTGGAATTCCTGATAGGGCGAGACCCAGGGGTTCTTGTAATTGAGCCAGGTCACAAAGCCCAATGCCACCTGACCATTGGCCTGATGGTAGAGGAACCCGCCGCCATTGCTGCCGCTTTCCGACAGCGGCCAGCCCTGGGTGTGGATCACCCGGCCGGGCTTGTGCTTTTTGGGATCGATGTCCCACAGCTCCTTGATGCCGAGACCGTAGATCTGCGGCTGGCAATTGGCCTCAAGGTCATACTTCGCCTTCATCCGCTTGGTCAGGTG
>PNKW01000088.1 GCA_013822695.1 Erythrobacter sp.
TCGGGCTTGATCTCCTTGGCGATCATCTGTCCGACCATCGCATCGACGAAGGGGCGCAGCGCCTCTTCGGGCAGGGCCGAGATGATGGCCGTCATGTCGTCCCCGCCGGTGCCCTTGGCTGCGGCATCATCGGCGATGAAGGTCTTGAGGACGCGCAAGGCGCCCGGCCAGGCCTTGTCCTGCCCGTCACGGAAGGTGGCGACCCAGGCGTCGCCCTGCCGGGCCATGAAACCATCGGCGGCGAAGCGGTTGCCGCAGGCGGTTTGAGCAGCGTTATAGGCGACGGGCATGGCATAAATGACGGCATCGGTCAGGTCGGCAGGCGGGATGCAGGCTTTCTGCTGGGCCTGCGCGGCGGTGGCCGAGGCGAGGGCAGCGAGCGCGAGAGCCGGGGCGATCAGGGGGCGGGTCATGCTGGGTCTCCTCATGGCGTGCGGGTGACAAGGACGATGGCCTGCGCCGCGATGCCTTCGCCGCGGCCGGTGAAGCCGAGTTTCTCGGTGGTGGTGGCCTTGATGCTGACCGCGTTTTCGGCGAGCCCCATCAGCCGCGCGACTTCGGCGCGCATCGCGGGGCGGTGGGGGCCGATCTTGGGCGCCTCGCAGATCAGGGTGAGGTCGACATTGGCGACCGCGTATCCCGCGCCGCGGGCGACGCTGACGGCGTGTTCGAGGAAGCGCCCCGAGCGCGCTCCGCGCCATTGCGGGTCGCTCGGCGGGAAGTGGGTGCCGATGTCCCCCTCGCCGACCGCGCCGAGCACCGCGTCGGTGATCGCATGGAGCGCGACGTCGGCATCGGAATGGCCGGAGAGGCCTTTGTCGTGCGGGATCAGCACGCCGCCGAGCCACAGCTCCTCGCCCGCTTCCAGACGGTGAACGTCATAGCCCTGACCGATGCGGAAGGCGGGTGCGGTAGCTTGGTCCATCAGGTCCTCGGCAAAGGTGATCTTTTTCAGGCGCTCGTCCCCATCGACCAGCGCAACTGAACCCTTGCTGGCCATGAGCACTTGGGCATCGTCGCCAGCGTCGGGGGTGCCTTCCCAGTCGCGGTGCGCGGCGAGGATGTCGGCATAGCGGAAGGCCTGCGGGGTCTGGACGCGGCGCAGGCTCTCGCGCTCCGCCTTGCCGGTCATCACCCCGCCATCACCCGCCACCGCGAGGCTGTCGACCACGGGCAGAACAGGGATCGCGCCCGGGTGCTCATCCAGCGCGGCCAGCAGTCGGGGGATGACCTCTCGTGGCAGGTCGGGACGAGCGGCATCGTGGATCAGCACGTGCGCGGGCGCGGCCTCGACCAGCGCCTCGAGCCCCGCGCGCACCGACTCCTGCCGGGTCGCACCGCCGGGGACGAAGCGCACCGCGATTCCTGCAAGCGCCGCCGCCGCCTCGCCCGCGGCATCTGCGCCGATCACCACCACCAGCGGGTCGGCGCCCGCGGCGATCAGCGCTTCGACCGAGTGGCGGAGCAGCGGCTTGCCGCGATAGGCGCGGAACTGCTTGGGCGTGTCGCCGCCCACGCGCAGGCCTTTGCCAGCTGCCACCGCTATGGCGGCAAACGGGGGGAGGGGAGGAGGGCTCGCCATCGGGGCGTTCGCTTAGGGTCTGGACGGGCTTTCGGCAATCCACTATGCGCTGCCCATATTTTAGGCATCGCCCCCGACATGACCCCGCTTCCCCCACCGCCGGCCCTGAAGCCGATCGCCATCGGCCCCGTTGTCGTCGCCGAGCCGGTAATCCTCGCGCCGATGACCGGCGTCACCGACATGCCGTTCCGCACGCTGGTGCGCCGCTATGGCTCGGGCCTCAACGTCACCGAGATGGTGGCGAGCGAGGCGGCGATCCGCGAGACCCGTGTCAGCACCCAGAAGACCGCGTGGGACCGGATCGAGGAGCCGGTCTCGATGCAGTTGGTCGGCTGCGATCCCGCGAGCATGGCCGAAGCAGCGAAGATCCAGGAAGGCCACGGCGCGGCGATCATCGATATCAATTTCGGCTGCCCCGTGCGGAAGGTCGTCGGCCAGTTTGCGGGCTCCGCCCTGATGCGTGAGGTGCCGCTCGCGGTCCGGCTGATGGAGGCGACGGTCAAGGCGGTGAAGGTGCCGGTCACGGTCAAGATGCGGATGGGCTGGGACCACCAGAGCCACAACGCCCCCGAACTTGCCCGCATGGCCGAGGATTTGGGCGTCCGGATGATCACCGTCCACGGCCGCACCCGCAACCAGATGTACAAGGGCAGCGCCGACTGGGCCTTCGTGCGCAAGGTCAAGGAAGCGGTCAGCATCCCTGTCATCGTCAACGGCGACATCTGCACCATCGAGGATGCTTCAAAGGCGATGGAGCAATCGGGCGCGGATGGGCTGATGATCGGCCGCGGTGCCTATGGCAAGCCATGGCTGCTCGGCCAGGTAATGCACTGGTGGCGCACCGGCGAGGCGCGCGCGACGCCGGGCATGGACGAGCAATATGCGCTGGTGGTCGAACACTACAACCGCATGCTCGATCACTACGGCCGCGATACCGGCGTTAAGATGGCGCGCAAGCACCTCGGGTGGTACACCAAGGGCCTCCACGGCTCGGCCGAGTTCCGCAATCAGGTCAACTTCATCGACGATGCGGCGCAGGTGCTCGGCGAGATCGAGCGGTTTTACACCCCCTTCCTGATGCAGCAGGCCGCCTGAGCGTGGCGAGCCATCCGGCAGAACCCGAAGATACGGCGTCCCGTCCCGATGCCCGGGCGCAGCTTTCGGGTCTCATCTTTGCGCTGATCCTGATCGATCCTGCGGGCCGCATTGCCGAGGTCAACCATGCCGCCGAAGACCTGCTCGGCACCAGCGCGGTGCGGCTTGTCGGGACGCGCCTGACCGACCGCATCGGGCCGCTCGACCCGCGCGTCGAGGCGCGGCTGCTCGCCAGCGAGGAGGCACTGGTCGCGCGCGATCTGGCGATCCGGGTCGGCGCGCAGGAGGCACGCGTCAACCTCACCGCCTCGCCGCTCGGCGGCTATCCGGGCTGGCGGGTGGTAACGCTCTCGCAGATCGGCCACGATGATGCCGCCAATCCCGGCAACAGCGAGGCGATGCTCGGCGCGCCCGCAGTGCTCGCGCACGAGATCAAGAACCCGCTCGCCGCGATCCGCGGGGCAGGACAGCTTGCGGCGCGCAAGCTCCCCCACGCCGACAAGAAGCTGGCGAAGATGATCACCGACGAGGTCGACCGCATCGCCCGGCTGATCGACCGGATGCAGCAGCTGGGCAGCACCCGCACCGCCTCGGTCGATCCGTGCAACCCGCACGAGGCGATCCGCGCCGCCGTCGCCACGATGCGCGCGGCGGGCAGCGCGCTGGGCGAGATCGAGATCCGCGAAGAGTTCGACCCCTCGCTCCCGCCGGTGCTCGCCAATCGCGATGCGCTGGAGCAGGTGCTGATCAACCTTATCTCCAATGCCCGCGATGCGGCGCTGGCGGGCGGGGCGAAGGGTGGCCTCATCATTGTCCAGACCCGCTTCGTCAGTGGCCTTGCCTTCAGCGCGATCCGCAACGGCCGCGCGGTGCCGCTGCCGATCGAAATCACCATTTCCGACAACGGCCGCGGGATCGACCCGGCCTTGCGCGACCACGTGTTCGAGCCCTTCGTTTCCTCCAAGCCTTCGGGGCAGGGGCTCGGGCTGTCGCTGGTTCGCAAGCTGGTGCGCGACATGAACGGCAATGTCAGCCATGATCGCGACGCGCGGGCCGGGCTCACCAATTTCCGCCTGCACCTGCCGCAGGCCCCGGACGCCGCCTGATGCCCAACGCCCATGATCCTGTGCTGCTGGTCGAGGACGACATCGCGATCGCCACGGTGATCATCGCCGCGCTTGAGGACGAGGGTTTCGCCATCGCCCATTGCACCGGCATCGCGGCGCGCGACAAGCTGCTCGCTACGCGGCGCTTTGCGGTGATGCTGACCGACGTGATCCTGGAAGATGGTGACGGCCTCGCCAGCCTCTCCGCGGTGCGCGAGCGTGCGCCAGACATGCCGGTGATCGTGCTGTCCGCGCAGAACACCCTCGATACCGCCGTGCGCGCTTCCGAGAGCGAGGCCTTCGAATATTTTCCCAAGCCCTTCGATCTCGACGAGCTGGTCCATGCCGTCCGTCAGGCCGCAGGCGCGCGCGCGCCCTCGGCAGAGTATACCAATGCCCCTATTCCGGGCGAGGGCGAGAAGATGCCGCTGGTCGGGCGCAGCCCGGCGATGCAGGGCGTCTACCGCATGATCACGCGCGTGCTGCGCAATGATCTGACCGTGCTCATTACCGGGGAGAGCGGCACCGGCAAGGAGCTGGTGGCCGAGGCGATCCACGAGCTCGGCAACCGCCGCACCGGGCCCTTCGTCGCGGTCAACACCGCCGCGATCCCCGCCGACCTCGTCGAAAGCGAGCTGTTCGGGCACGAAAAGGGCGCCTTCACGGGGGCGATTGCGCAGGCGATCGGCAAGTTCGAACAGGCCAATGGCGGCACGCTGTTCCTCGACGAGATCGGCGACATGCCTGCCGAGGCCCAGACCCGGCTGCTGCGCGCGCTGCAATCGGGGCGCATCCGGCGCGTAGGCGGACGGCAGGAGATCGCGGTCAATGTCCGCATCATTGCTGCAACGAACCGCGACCTCACCCCGATGATCGCCGCGGGCACCTTTCGCGAGGACCTGTTCTACCGCCTCAACGTCGTCCCCATCGTGCTGCCACCCTTGCGCGAGCGGCGCGAGGATATTGCTGCGCTGGTCCAGCACTTTCTCGTGCTCGCCGCCGAGGACGGGTTGCCGCGGCGCGCCTTGACGCAGGAAGCCATCGAGCGGCTCGAGGCGCGCGCTTGGCGCGGCAATGTGCGTGAGCTGCGCAATGTGGTCTACCGCCTCGCGCTGATGGCGCGCGAGGAGCGGATTGACGCCGAAGCGGTCAGCGACATCATCGGCCCCGAAATTGCGCCCGCGAGCCTGCCGCAGGATGCAGGGCAGGGCGGGTTCGGCGCGGCGCTCTCGGCCTGGCTCGCCGCCGAAAACCCGCCGCCGGGCGCGCTCTATCACCGGGCACTCGCCGCCTTCGAGAAGCCGCTGATCGAATATGCTCTGGGCCGCACCGGAGGCAACCAGCTGCGCGCGGCGCAGCTCCTCGGCATCAATCGCAACACGCTGCGCAAGCGGATCGGCGAGCTGGGGCTTGAGCCGGAGCGCTTTTCCCCCTCCTGATCGGCGTGCCTGGCGCACGAAGCGTCGCACAAGTGCAACTTTTTGTGAGTGCGACCTTGCAAATTGGCCACACCATTGTTGTAAAGCGGCAACGATGGTGCACACCTCTGTCAAAGCCACGCGTCTCACCCTGCGCCAGCCCCCGCGCTGGTGGCGTCGGCTGTTGCTTGCCGCGCGGCGGGTGAACCTGTTCGCCTGGCTCGAAGCAGCCGCAGTGATCGCGTTGGGCGCGGCGATTGTCGCCACCTGGTCGACCTACGGGCGTTCGACCGCCGCCGACGATCTCCTGCCGACGATGCAGACCTCCGTACTGCTGATGGCGACGCTGGTGCCGGCGATGGCGCTGCTGGTGTTGATCGGCCGCCGCCTCGCGCTGCGCCGTGCGGCGGGGAGCACGGCGCGGTTGCATGTGCGCCTGGTGTTCTTCTTCTCGATGGTCGCCGCGCTCCCGACGCTGCTGGTGGCGGGCTTTGCCGCCTTTCTGTTCCAGACCGGAGTCGACTTCTGGTTCTCCGATGAATCGCGCGGGCTGATGGAGAATGCCAATGCGCTGGCGCAAAACTATTACGACGCCAACCAGCGCGATGTCGAACAGAACACCATCACCATGGCGACCGACATGCGCGATACCCTCGCGCGGGTGCCCATCACCGATCCCGACTTCCCCGATTTCTACGCCTATCAGGCCCAGGCCCGCGAGATTTCCGAAAGCGCGATCCTGCAGCGGATGAAGGACGGATCGTTCCGCACTGCGGCCGCGCTCAATCTGACGCAGGCGGGTAGCCCGCTCGCCTTCAGCCGCGCTGCGCTGCCGCGGCTCGATCGCGGCGAGCTTGCCGTGGTGGTCGGCAGCCCCGAGCGAATCGAGGCGCTGGCGCCGATCGACGCGCAGACCGGCGTCTACCTCTACAATGCGCGCACCACCGAGGAGACGATGTTCAACTCGTGGTCGAAGGCGCAATCGATCGTCACCGCCTATGACCGGCTGACGGGGAGCGCGCGCACGCTCCAACTGCGCTTCAACATCGCGCTGGTGGGGGTGAGCCTGCTGCTGGTGGGCCTTGCGATCTGGTTCGCCCTGCGCTTTGCCGACCGTCAGGTCGAGCCGCTCACCGATCTTGTCGGTGCGGCGCGCAAGGTAGGGCAGGGGAACTTCGCGCTGCGTCTGGAGGGCCGCACCGGGGCGGACGAGATCGGCCTCCTCAACCGCGCCTTCAACCGCATGACCGCGCAGCTCGAAAAGCAGACCCAGGCCCTCGTCAGCGCCAACCGCCAGATCGACGACCGCCGCGCCTTTACCGAAGCCGTGCTCGAATCCGTGACCGCCGGGGTGGTTTCGGTCGACGCAGATGCGCGGGTGACGCTGATGAACTCCTCGGCGCAGGCGCTGCTGGCGCATGAGGGATCGGCAGAAAGCCTTATCGGTCAGTCGTTTGAAACCCTCGCACCCGAACTTGCCCGGATCCTGTTCGAAGGCCGGGAGCGCGCGGTTGTCACCCACGCCAAGGGCACCGATCTGCTGACACTGGCGGTCAAAATCGCGCCCGGCACGGACGAGGGCCACGTGATCACCTTTGAGGATATCACCCGCCAGCTGCTGGACCAGCGCCAGGCCGCGTGGTCCGATGTTGCGCGCCGTATCGCGCACGAAATCAAGAACCCGCTCACCCCGATCCAGCTCGCCACCGAGCGTCTGAAGCGCCGCTACCGCAAGCAGGTGACCGACGAGGATCGCGAGCTGTTTGACGATCTGACAAACACCATCGTGCGGCAAGTCGGCGATCTTCGCACCATGGTCGACGAATTCTCCTCCTTCGCGCGCTTGCCCAAGCCGGTGTTCCGCGACGAGGACGCGCTCGATCTCGTCCGGCAGGCGGTGTTCCTGCAGGAAGTCGCACACTCAGGCATCGCCTTCTCGGTCGCCTCCTCCGAGCTGATCGACCGCGAAATCCGCTGCGACCGCCACCAGTTCGGGCAGGCGATGACCAACGTGCTCAAGAACGCGGTCGAGGCGGTCGAGGCGCGCGCGGCCGAGGCCAAGGGCGCCTATGAGGGCGAAATCACCGTCACGCTAAGGGATGGGGGGCGCGATGCGGGCGATGCAATCACCGTCACCATCGAGGATAACGGCATTGGCCTCCCAGCCAACCCCGAACGCCTCACCCAACCCTATGTCACCACCCGCGAGAAGGGCACCGGCCTCGGCCTCGCGATCGTCAACAAGATCGTTGACGAACACGGCGGCGACATGAGCTTTGCCAGCAGCCCCGGCGGCGGCACCCGCGTGAGCCTCAGCTTCGCGCGCAATCCCAACCCAATTGAAGGCGGGGGCGCATGACCCCGCTTTCGCTCCCCCAGACCCAACCCGCAAAAGGAGCCGCCCGATGGCGCTCGAAATCCTGATCGTCGACGATGAACGCGATATCCGCGAGCTGGTGGCCGGCGTCCTCGGCGACGAGGGCTATGCCTGCCGTACCGCCGCCGACAGCACCGAGGCGCTGGCTGCGATCGACGAGCGACGCCCATCGCTGGTGCTGCTCGATGTGTGGCTCCATGGCAGCCAGATGGACGGGCTCGAACTGCTCGATGCGATCAAGGCGCGCGAGCCGAACCTGCCGGTCATCATCTTTTCCGGCCACGGCAATATCGACACCGCGGTGGCGGCCGTCGGGCGGGGCGCGATGGACTTCATCGAAAAGCCCTTCGAGGCCGAACGCCTGCTGCTGCTGGTCGAGCGCGCGACCGAGACCGAGCGCTTGCGTCGCGAGAACTCGCGCTTGCGCGAAGGGAGCTGGGGCAGCGCCGAATTCACCGGCAATTCGCCCGCGATCAACGCCGTGCGCGCGACCCTCAAGCGCGTCGCCAGCACAGGGAGCCGGGTGCTGATCTCGGGGCCGGCGGGGGCGGGCAAGGAAGTCGCCGCGCGGCTGCTCCACGCTTGGAGCACGCGCGCCAATGGCGCCTTCGTCCTCGTCAACTCGGCCCGCATAACGCCCGAACGCTTCGAGCAGGAGTTGTTCGGCGAGGAAGCAAACGGCAAGCAGGTGCGCCCGGGTCTGCTCGAACTCGCCGATGGCGGCACGCTCTATCTCGACGAGATCGCCGACATGCCGCTCTCGACCCAGGCACGCATCCTGCGCGTGCTGACCGACCAGAGCTTCGTGCGCGTCGGCGGCACCCGCCAGATCGGTGTCGATGTCAGGGTCGTGTCCTCCACCACCCGCGACCTCACCGTCGAAATGGCCGAGAAGCGGTTTCGCGAGGACCTGTTCTACCGCCTCAACGTGGTGCCGGTGACGATCCCCTCGCTCGCCCAGCGGCGCGAGGATGTCCCTGCGCTCGCCGAGCATTTCTTCACCCGCTATTCAAACGATCAGGGCCTTGCCCCGCCGGAGATTTCCTCCGAGGCAATGGCCGCGCTCCAGGCCTATGACTGGCCGGGCAATGTCCGCCAGCTGCGCAACGTGGTCGAGCGCACCATCATCATGACGCCGCGCGAACGGCTCGGCATGGTCGAACCCGACATGCTGCCGCCCGAAATCATCGGCGGCCAGATCGGCCTTGCCAGCGACAGCCTCACCGCGATCATGGGCGTGCCCTTGCGCGAGGCAAGGGTCAGCTTCGAGCGCGAATATCTCTCGATCCAGATCCGCCGCTTTTCCGGCAACATCTCCAAGACCGCGAGCTTTATCGGGATGGAACGCTCGGCCCTGCACCGCAAGTTGAAGCTGCTCGGCATGGCCGACCGGCGCGACGAAGAGGATTGATCCGAAAAAGCGACGAGCCGAGGTGACGGCATAGCAATTCGCGGCAAAATCAAGCCTTGTCCCGCAGCGGTGCAAGCCCCATTATGGCCCATGGCCGTCCTCCCCAGACTTTTGCGGCGGCCTGTAATCTGCGGACCAGCATAAAAGCTGGCTGCCAAGAACAGGAGCCACGACCATGTCCAGCGGGCGAACGCTCTCCCCCCGTCCGATTTCGCGCCCTGCCGCACCTGCCGAAAGCGAAAGCAAGGGCGGCGGCGCTCCGGTCCGCCACGGCGGCAATCTCCAGGACGCCTTCCTCAATCTGCTGCGCAAGAACAAGATTCCCGTCACCATGTTCCTGGTGAAGGGGGTCAAGCTGCAGGGCATTGTCACCTGGTTCGACAATTTCTCGATCCTGCTGCGCCGCGATGGCCAGTCACAGCTGGTCTACAAGCACGCGATCAGCACTATCATGCCCGGCACCTCGCTCGATCCGGCACAGTTCGGCAGCCAGGGCGGCGGCAAGAAGCAGAAGCAGCTGCAGGACATCTTCCTCAGCCGCGTTGCCGAGGCGGAAGTGCAGGTTACCATGTTCCTCGTCAACGGCGTGATGCTGCAGGGGCGGATCGCGGCCTATGACCTGTTCTGCATGCTGCTCGAGCGTGACGGCGCGGTACAGCTCGCCTACAAGCACGCCGTCTCCACCATCCAGCCCGCCTCGCCGGTCGACCTCAGCGTCGACGATGACGATGACGGCGAAGACGACGGGATAGACGACTGAGCTTTGACAGCGAGTTTCAGGACGAGGTGACCCGCGGGGCGCGGGCGCTGGTCCTGTGTCCGGACATCCGCGCACTGCGCTACGATCTCGACCCGGCCGAACGCTTGGCCGAGGCCGAGGGGCTGGCGCTCGCGATCGGCGTGGTGATCGCCCATTCCGCCGTGCTCCCGGTGCGCCAGATGCAGCCCAACACGCTGTTCGGCTCGGGCCAGGTCGAGAATATCGGCATCTGGTGCGAACAGCACGAGGCCGAGCTGGTGATCGTCGACGGCGCGCTTACCCCGATCCAGCAGCGCAATCTCGAAGACCGGCTGAAGCGCAAGGTGATCGACCGCACCGGGCTGATCCTCGAGATCTTCGGCGAGCGCGCGGCAACTGCGGAAGGCCGCTTGCAGGTCGAACTCGCGCATCTCGATTATCAGCAGAGCCGTCTGGTGCGCAGCTGGACGCACTTGGAGCGCCAGCGCGGCGGCTTCGGCTTCCTTGGCGGGCCGGGCGAAACCCAGATCGAGGCTGACCGCCGGATGATCCGCCAGCGCATGGGCCGCCTGCGCCGCGATCTCGAGCAGGTGAAAAAGACCCGTGCCCTGCACCGCGACCGACGGGGAAGGGCGCCGTGGCCGGTGGTCGCGCTGGTCGGCTACACCAATGCGGGCAAGTCCACCTTGTTCAATCGCCTCACCGGCGCCGAGGTGATGGCCGAGGATCTGTTGTTCGCCACCCTCGATCCGACCATGCGGGCGATCGGCTTGCCGGGGGTGGAAAAGGCCATCCTTTCGGACACCGTGGGCTTCATCTCCGATCTACCGACGCAGCTGGTTGCAGCGTTCCGCGCGACCCTCGAAGAGGTCACCGCAGCCGACGTGATCTGCCACGTGCGCGACATGGCCAATCCCTCGCATGGCGCGCGGAAGAAGCAGGTGATCGAAGTGCTGGCCGATCTCGATGTGGTCGATGCCGAGACGGGCACAAGCAGCATCCCGATCCTCGAAGTCTGGAACAAGTGCGACCTTCTGGACGCTGAATCACTTGCAGAATTGCACGAGGCGGCAGACGGGCTGGGGGCGGTGATCCTTTCCGCGGCGACGGGGGAGGGGGTAGCTGCGCTGGAAGCGGAATTGTCGCGCCTCCTGACTGGTGCGGCGCGCGAGGTGAGCTTCCTGCTCCCCGTAAGCGATGGCCGCCGCATCGCCTGGCTCCACGCGCACGGCGATGTGCTGGCAGATGATGACGCGGGTGAGAGCGAGGCGGGGCCGTTGCGGCGCCTGACCGTGCGCCTCAATCCCAAGGAACTGGGCCAATTTTCAAGTCTTTGAGGCGGACTTTTCGGACTGCTTCACCTTCTGCCAATAGTCCTCCTGCGCAGTATCCATCCGGCGGGGGCCGCCTTGTCTGAGTAGGTAGTGAGCGCTCTTTAGCGTGCTCTTTTGAGCGCGCTTAGGAGTGGTCGATGGGTCAAGTGACGGTGTTT
>PNKW01000089.1 GCA_013822695.1 Erythrobacter sp.
ATCTCGTCCGCCAGCAGCAGGTCGCAGAAGATCGGGCCGCGGGTCAGCGTGAACTGGCTGGTCTGGAAGTTGAACAGGTTTGAACCCAGAATGTCCCCCGGCAGCAGGTCAGGCGTGAACTGGATGCGCCCGAAATCGAGGCCCAGCGTGGTGGCAAAACTCTGCGCAAGGAAGGTCTTGGCGGTGCCCGGCGGGCCTTCGAGCAGGACGTGGCCCTCACTCAGCAGCGCCACCAGCAGCATGTCGACCATTGGCTCCTGCCCGACGATCGCCTTGGCGATCTCGGCACGGATGGCGCCCGTGAGGCTCCGGACGTCTTCGAGTGTCATGGTCATTTCGGTCCCTGTTGCAATTTGGTGGCGAGATCATCGAGGCCTTGCGCGGCGGCGAGGATGTCGGCGGGCTTGGTGGCCGCCTCCATGCGCGCGGCGCGGCGGGTGAAGGGTTCTTCTTCCGGAAGGCGGCGGGCGAGGGCAGCATCGATCGCGTCGGGATCGGGGCGCGCAAGGCCAAGCCGCTCCGCCAGCCGCCGCGCGGCGAGCGCGGCATAGGGCGCGCCCAGCAGCCGGAAGCGCCGCGCACGCACGATCAGCCCTGCGCCATTGGCAATCAGCTGGCGTTTGCCGAAAGCGATATCCGGCCCGCCGCTCGCCGCTGCCGGGCCGAAGCGCTGGAAGGCGCGCCAGCCGACGATGAGGAGCGCCACCAGCAGGCACAGCGTCGCGGCCAGGAAGGGCGGGCGGAAGGCGAGCGTCAGCAGGTTTTCCGAAGCGCCGAAGCCGTTCAGCGTCATGTCGAACACGACGCGGTCGATCTCCTCGGGGTCGGCCAGCCGGTCGACCAGCTTGATCGCGGCGGCAGCGCGGGTGGCGTCGGCAAGGCCGTAGTTGTTGGCAAGGTCAGGGTCGGCGAGGACGATCACCGGATGGACCCGCTCGGTGAAGATGTCCTCCTCTTCCTCCTCCGGCGTGTCCGGTTCCTCGCGCCCATCGAGGTCAATGCCGAAGGCGAGCACCCGGCCGCCCGCATCGACGATCAGCGCCTTTTGCCCGTCCTCGATTTCGGCGTGGAGCAGTTTCTCGCGCGGCAGCGTGCCCGATAGCCCCATCCCGCTCCAGCGCGCCGGGGGGCCGGGCTTGGGCGGTGCGGCTTTCACCTTGGGGGCGACCGAGGGGGCCGTCTGCGGGGGCGCGATTTCGATGGCCATGGCGTTGGCCTCGCGCGGGTGAATGGCGTGTCCGAAGCGATAGGGGTCCGGCAGCTCGCCCGGCCATTCGCTGGTCGACGCGCCGCCGAGCGTCACCCAGCCGCGCTTGAACCTGGCCTGCACCTTGGGTGGCAGGTTGGGGCTCGGCGTGCTCGCAAACCACTTGCCCATGATCACCAGCGTCGGCCCGAGCAGGCGGCGCTTCTCGAGAATCTTGCCGATCTCCTCGGCATCGCCATAGACTGTGGGGGTCAGCACCAGCAGGTCGCGGGTCTCGAGGTCCTGCGCATTGCGCGAGCGTTCGACGCTGTAGCCCTGCGCCTCGACCAGTTGGACGAGGCCCGCGTAGCCGTTCAGCCCGTTGCTTGAGGCATGCGCCTGCCCGCGCCCGCGTGTCCCCCCGAAATCGGCATCGGCGCTTATCAGCCACAAAAGCGCGAGGAACAGCGCCAGGCCGCCGGCGATCAGCGCGAAGGCCCCGACGCGCGAGAAGGCGGCGGGGCGCGCGGTCGCGGCGGCAGCGCTCATGCGGCGAGCGCCTTGCGGTCGAACCGCGCCAGCGCGAATTCGGCATAGGCCGCGCGCGCGGCCTCCCAGTCGGCGCGGGCCAGCGGGCGCAGCGCGAACAGCGAGGCCTCCACCCGCGTCGCGATCACCCCGAAGGCATCGCGCGCCGGGCCGGGCAGCGCGGGCAGCGCGGCAAGCTCGCGCGCGGTGCTCGAAGGCTCGACCCAATCGGGCCGCGCCGCGCTGATCTGGGCGACGCTGCGCTGGAGCAGCAGGTGGGTCGCCTCGTCAAACCGGCCCTCGGCGGCGAGCCGGTCGGCATCCTCGAGCAGCGCGAGGCTGGCGGCGGCATCGGGCCGCCAGGCCTCCTCTTGCGTGGCCGCACCTGCGGCCTTGGCCTTGCGCCCGAAGCGAAACAGCGCTGGATCGATCAGGCGGATCAGCAGCACCAGCGCGAACAGGCCGACAAGCGTCGGCAGCACCCATTGCAGCCACCACCACGAACCCGCGAGCGAGTCTCCCAGCGGGCCGAGCAGATCGGCGAGCCACTCGAAAAAGGCGTCGATCTGCTTGGAGAGCCAGCTCGGCTTGGGCGGGGGTGTTTCGGGGATGGTGACGGGGGCGAACTGGATGTTCTCGTCGGCGCGCAGCTGCTCCCACCCGGCGGGAGGCGATCCGCCTGAATCGGCTGGGCTATCGGAAGGTGCTTGTGCGGCCGCTGCGGTCATCCCGGTTGCGGTGGTGGCACGCCCGCCGCGCACGCGCAACGGGAAACAGCGTCAGCCCTCCCGCGATGGCGCTTCAGGGCCGTGCGCGCGCCTGTTCGTAACTGCCGAGCAGGCGCAATTCCTTGGAATGGAAAGCGCATTCCTCAAGCGCGCGGTCGACCGCCGGATCGCCCGGTGCGCCGATAATGTCGGCGTAGAAGGTGGTCGCGGCAAAGCTGGTGCCCTGCTGGTAGCTTTCAAGCTTGGTCATGTTGACGCCATTGGTCGCGAACCCGCCAAGCGCCTTGTAGAGCGCGGCGGGGATATTCTTCACCTCGAAGATGAAGGTGGTCATCAACTGGCGCCCCGCGAGCGCCTCGGGCGCCAGCGGCTCGCGCGCGAGGATCACGAAGCGCGTCATGTTGTCGGCGCTGTCCTCGACGTTGTTCTCGATGATGGTCAGGCCGTAGAGCTCGGCCGCGAGCGCGGGGGCGATGGCGGCGACGGAAGGGTCGCCGCGCTCGGCCACGTATGCCGCTGCGCCCGCGGTGTCGGCGTGGCTGAGCGGTACGATGCCGCGCTCCCGCAGATAGCGGCGCGACTGGCCGAGCGCCTGCGGGTGCGAATAGGCCGCCTCGAACGGCCCGCTCCCCAGCGCCATCAGCGCGTGGTGGATCGGCATGAAATATTCGCCGACGATATTGAGTCCGCTTTCGGGCAGCAGGAAGTGGATGTCCGCAACCCGGCCGTGCTGCGAATTCTCGATCGGGATGATCGCCGCGCCCGCGCGCCCGTCCTTGACCGCCTCCAACGCGTCCTCGAAGCTGAAGCAGGGCAGCGGGGCGAGGTCGGGGCGCGCTTCGGTTGCGGCGCGGTGCGAATTGGCGCCGGGCGATCCCTGGAAGGCGATTGCCCGCGCCGGATCGGCTGCGGCCGCAGCGCGCATCCGGTCGACAAGTTCAAGTGCAGGGCTGGGGAAGGATCGCATGGGCCCAACCGCCTAGAGCCGTGCGCGCGGGCGCACAAGTCTTCAGCATTGGCTCCGCGCGCGCGCGCTTGCAAAAGGTGCATGAATATGTGCCACGATCAGTCTTGCGCGCGTCGCAGGGCGACACTATGGGACGCGCGGGATGACACAGGACAACTCTTCGCAGGATAAAGCCGCAGGCCAAAACGGTGGCGGCGATCTGTTCAACACTGCCGCCGGCTGGGTGCTGTTTGCGGCAGGGCTCGGCTTGGGTCTGTCGATCCTGTCGGGCAAGTTCTTCCACGGCGACAAGCCGGAGCGACCCGAGAAGCTCGGCTACGTGATCGAGGGCGCGGTCGAGGAAGGCGGCGGCGCTGCCGAGGTGACCATGGCCGAAGCGCTCAACGCGACCCCGGCGGCCGAACTGATCGCCGCAGGCCAGAAGGCTTTCGCCAAGTGCCAGAGCTGCCACACCGTCGATGCTGGCGGTGCCAACGGGATCGGCCCCAACCTTGCCGGCGTGATGGGCGGTCCGGTCGCAGCCAAGGGCGGCTTTGCCTACAGCGGCGAGCTGAAGGCGCTGGGCGGCACCTGGGACTGGGACAAGATGAACGCGTGGCTCAAGAACCCCAAGGGCTATGTCCCGGGGACCAAGATGAGCTTCGCGGGCCTCTCCAAGATCGAAGATCGCGCTGCGATTGCGATGTATCTCAATTCGATCGGCACCAACCTGCCCGTGCCGGCCTTCGTCGCCGATGCGGCGGCGGGCGCGCCTGCGGGTGAGGAAACGCCGGCAGCTGGCGAAACCCCGGCAGCGGCGGAAACCCCGGCCGAATAAGCGCATGTCAAAGCGAATAGGAAAAAGGGCGGCTCACGGGCCGCCCTTTTTCGTTTCTACCCCATCAACCTCAGCCCTTGAACCCCTGAGCAATCACGTACCACTCCGACGAGCCCTTGCGGCTCGCCGGGGGTTTGGCGTGCTTGACACTCGCAAAGTGCTTTTTCAGCAGCGCCAGCAGATCGCTGTCCGTCCCGCCCGCCAGCACCTTGGCGACAAAGCCGCCGCCGGGCGCGAGGTTTTCCACCGCAAACCACGCCGCCGCCTCGACCAGGCCCATGGTGCGCAGATGATCGGTTTGCTTGTGGCCCACGGTGTTGGCGGCCATGTCCGAGATCACCAGATCGGGCGGGCCGCCCAGCGCTTCGGCCAGCGCGGCCGGGGCTTCGTCGGCCATGAAATCCATCTGGAAAATGGTCACGCCCTCGAGCGGTTCGACGGGTAGCAGATCGATCCCCACAACTTCCGCCTTGGGGCGCTTCTGGCGCACCACCTGCGCCCAGCCGCCCGGCGCAATGCCGAGATCGACCACGCGGGTGGCGCCCTTGAGCAGGCCGAACTTCTCGTCGAGCTCGATCAGCTTGTAGGCCGCGCGGCTGCGATAGCCGTCGGCCTTGGCGGCACGCACGTAAGGGTCGTTGAGCTGGCGCTCGAGCCAGCGCACCTGCGATGCGGTGCGGCCCTTGGCGGTCTTGACGCGCTTGCCAGTGTCCTTGACGCCGCGGGTCATTGACCCGCCCGCCCGTTCCCGCGCTGGCTCTTCAGCGCCTTCAACGATCGTTCCGACTGGCGCTCGGCGGCCATGATGCTGCGCAGGATCCCCTCGCGGATGCCGCGATCGGCGACGCCGAGGCGGCGCGCGGGCCACAGGTCGAGAATCGCCTCGAGGATCGCGCAGCCCGCCACCACCAGATCGGCGCGGTCCTGCCCGATGCAGGGCAGCGTCGCGCGCTCGAACGGGGTCATCACGCTGAGGCGCGCGCTGATCCCGCGCATCTCGCCCGCAGGCACGATCAGCCCGTCCACCGCCTTGCGGTCATAGCTAGGCAGTTCGAGATAGAGGCTGGCAAGCGTCGTCACCGTGCCGCTGGTGCCGAGCAGGCGGATGTCGGAATGCTGCGCGGCGCCCGCGACCCGCACGGCAAAGGGGGCGAAACTCTCGCTCACCATCTCCCGCATCCGCGCAAAGCGGGCGAGGCGCGCGGCCTCGCTGTCCTCGCCCCGCCCGACTGTGTCGGTGAGGCTGACCACGCCCCAGGGCACGCTCTGCCAGTCGAGGATGCGCGGCACGCGGCTGCCCGGATCGGACTCGACCAGCACGAGTTCGGTCGAGCCCCCGCCGATGTCGAAGATCACCGCCGGCCCGTCCCCCGATTCGAGCAGGATGTGGCAGCCCAGCACCGCGAGGCGCGCCTCCTCCTCGGCGCTGATGATATCGAGCGCGATGCCGGTCTCGCGCCGGACGCGCTCGATGAATTCGGGGCCGTTGGTGGCGCGGCGGCAGGCCTCGGTCGCGACCGAGCGGGCGAGGCGCACATTGCGGCGCTGGAGCTTGTCGGCGCAGATGGTGAGCGCGCTCAAGGTGCGCTCCATCGCCGCATCCGACAATCGCCCGGTGGTTGCCAGCCCCTCGCCGAGCTTCACCACCCGGCTGAAGGCGTCGATCACGGTGAAATCCCGGCCCGAGGGGCGCGCGATCAGCAGGCGGCAGTTGTTGGTGCCCAGATCCAATGCGGCATAGGCCTCGCCATGCGCCGCGCCGCGGACCGTGCCGATATCGGCCAGATCGGGCCGGGCGCGGACAGGCTGCTTGGCCCCGTTCTTGCCAGCCGGCCGCACCGGCCGCCGCGCTTCGCTGGCAGCCGCCTTGGCGCGAGGCTCACGGCCGCCGCCATTGCTGCGAGATTCGGGCTGAGGGGGGCGCTTGTAGCGGAAATCGGCTACCTTGCCGGACTTGCCGCCCCGGTTTTTCCCAGCACTTCTATTCCTGTCCGGCGGGAGTGTTTCCGCCATTTTCGCAATGCTTTCATATCACCGCGCGCATAACCCTCCACGCGCGCGGCACTTGGGCAGCAAGTTATCGCAAGGGCGGGACACAAGCAAGCAGCCAGCATACGAGGGTGCTTGACCTCGCGCGCCCGCGAAACTAGGGAGCGCGCTCGCCGCCGCCGCCAGAAGGCCGCCCGGCGCATGGCTAGTGCCCCGTCCTCTAATGGTAAGAGAGCGGACTCTGACTCCGTCAATCAAGGTTCGAATCCTTGCGGGGCATCCAGCCGTTTATCCTCTGACACCAAAGCCTGCCCGCTTTGACAAAATTCCTGCCCTCATGCGGATGCGGGCGAGGCTGAGTGACGGGTCGACTGGCAATCCTGATGCTGCCGGTTTTCGGCCTATCCTCTGAATCGTTGCGGAATTTTCAGCGAGAGTAGTGGGCGTAGCGGCTGTTGGGAAACAGGGCGCCTTGCGGTAAGGTCGCACACCACGTTCGCGACGCTAGGCGGTGCCCATGAAAAGAGCCCACGAAGATGACCGTCGATTGGTCTACGAAACGGTAGATCTCGACGAGTTTCGCCGCGATCCCTATGCTGCGCTAGTGGACGCCGACATGCGCCCGGTTGGCCTAGCACGCGACGAATCTGGTCGAGCTAGCCACATCCTGCTTTCCCGATCAGAATATGCTTCGATCGTTAAGGCCCGCGATCTCTGGTTGCGAAGTCAGCTGGATCTTGCCGAAGTCGAAGTAGCGCCTGCTGAAGCCAGCGATTGATGGCAATCCGCGCGCTGCCGAAGTCCGACCTCCGGGCATTAAGCTGAGGGTTCTGAGACGAAAATCCCCTTGCCCAATTACCTCATTGAATCAATTACTTGTGCACTTTACGTCTCGGCTCAGCTTGAACCCCGCGCACATTTCTGCGCCCCCTTGGCATCAGAATGCCCGACTGGCTCAGGAAGGAGGGTTCAATGCCCGAAAACGTCTCAATGATCGGCTACACCCGCGTATCCAAGGCCGATGGCAGTCAGGTCCATCACCTGCAGCACGATGCGCTGATCGCTGCAGGCGTCGATCCCAAGTGGATCTATCGAGACAGCATCTCGGGTGCTCGCGACAGCAGGCCGGGGCTGGATGCATGCCTCGCCGCCTTGGGTCCGGGGGACACGCTGGTGATCTGGAAGCTCGACCGGCTCGGCCGCAGCCTTCGCCATCTGGTCAACACCGTCGGTGAGCTGACCGCCCGCGGCGTCGGTCTCAAAGTCCTCACCGGAGAGGGGGCGATGATCGACACCACCACAGCTAGCGGCCGCCTCATGTTCGGGATATTCGCCGCGCTGGCCGAATTCGAGCGCGAGTTGATTGTCGAGCGTACGAGGGCTGGCATCGCCGCGGCACAGGCAAGGGGCAAGCACTGCGGCCGCCCACACGAGCTGACCCCAAAGAAGATCCGCCTGCTCCAGAGGGCCATGCGCAAGCGCGAGAAAGTCGTCCTCGATTTCGTCGCCGAGTTCGGCATCTCGAAGGCGACCGCGTATCGCTACGTCGGCCCGAGCGGTGAGCTTCGTGCCCCAGCCAAGCGCGTGCTGGAGTTGCAGGGGGCGGGACATGGGAAAAGGAGTAGGTAAGCGTGGATTGCTGATGGGTTCGAATGACGGACTTTGGGACATTGCAGTCGTTCGCTTGCAACGTACTGTACGGCAGGCTCCGCCTAGAGCTGACAACAAACTTTGATTCAACCAGTCTGACACGGTGACCTCAACGGAGGAAAAGGTTGTAAGTCAGATTCTGGCCGCAGGATTTGTCTCTTGGATAAGCGCGGGTGACAGGTATTGGTGGGCGTGGCAGGAGTTGAAGCACTCCCGCCAAACGACGCGTTTCACGTCCACCCATGTTTCATCAGGGAGCGAGCCAGCCCCCGTCGATAGTTAGTGTCGCGCCACTGATGTAGTTCGCCTCACTAGAGGCAAGCCAGAGCGCTGCGTTGGCGATGTCATCGACATGGCCGATGCGGCCGAGCGGCACGTCGTTGATGATCGGGGGCGGCCAATCCGGACTGCCGCTACGCAGCATCGGCGTGTCGATCGGGCCGGGCGCGATGCCGACTGCGCGGATGCCGAACTGCCCGTTCTCGAGAGCAGCTGCGCGCGTCAATGCTACCACCGCTGCCTTGCTCGCGGTATAAAAAGCCGCCCCCGGAAAGCCGACGCGGAAGCTCTGTACCGAGGCGAGGTTGATGATCACGCCCGAGCGCGCCGGGATCATGTGCGCCAGCGCGTGCTTCATGCTCAACACCACCCCCTTGAGGTTGATGTCGATGACGAGATCGAGCTGCTCGCGCGGCTGCTGGGCGAGCGGGCCCCAATCGCCCTTTACCCCGGCATTGCAGATCATCACGTCGAGCGCTCCGGTAGGCTGCGCAGCCCGTGCGGCAAAGGCTTCGATCGCAGCCTCGTCGCGCACATCGACGATCATGGAGGCAATGCTGCCCGACGCTGTACCTAGCTGGGCCGCGGTCGCCTCGAGACCCGCGGCGTTGACATCGCAGGCCATTACCGCCGCACCCTCGCGCGCGAAGGCCAGCGCCATTGCCCGGCCCATACCCTCGCCCGCGCCGGTAACGGCCACGGTCTTTCCTTCGTAACGTCCGCTCATCTCTCGTCCCTTCCTGTTATCGAAACCACACCCGCAATCCGCGCCAGCGCCTCGTCGATCGCCTGGCCCTGCTTTTCGGTGTGCCATGTCTCGGGATCGAAAATCGCCTGAGTTACTGTCCCGAACAGCGCGGCAAGCAGCGCGCTGGCGATAGCCGGGCGTTGCTCTGCCGCCAGATGCGCGCATCCCGGATCGGCAGCGAGAATGGCAGCGATCTGATCGACGAAATCGCGCATCCGGCCGCGCTGCTCGGCGGCGAATTCGGGGTCGGCAATCGCAATGCCCCAGAAGGAGAACCACACCCGCCAATCGCGCTCCACCTTGGGGTCGGTCGGCAGCAGGGCGTGGAGCAGTGCCCTGATGTCGCCGCCGCCGTCTGGCTGGGAGGCATCGGTGCGCGCCTGCGAGCTTAAGGCCGCATGGCGATACGTCAGCAGCATCAATGCGCGCTTGTCGGGGAAGTAATGCGTCACAGCCTTGGTGCTGAACCCGGCCGCAGCGGCCACAGCACGCACGGTTGCGGCCTCGGCACCGCCGCTTGCCACCAGATCGGCCGCAACCTCCGCAAGCGCGGCGCGGCGGGCATCGTGGTCGATTACGGCTGGCATAGAAGCTCCGGCAGTGCATGATCTTCTGTAGCAATTATCCGGTCGAGCCAGGTGTGGAAATGCTGCAAGCCGCCCTCGTTGCGTCCGAAGCGCACCTCGGAAAGTAGGCCGGTCGCCATCGCTTTTTGCTGGTAGGCTGATGTCGGCAGATCTTCATCGCCCACGACATGGGCGAGAAAGGCGCACATTTCGCCCATCGCTGCTCGGGCGGCGTCATGGGGCAGCGTTTCGGCGAGGAAGGTCTGAGTGGTTGTCGAGGTGCCAACGTCCGCGCCGGGCGCAACGTTCGACACGAGCACGCAGCGGATGCCTGCAAGGTAGAAGGTGTTGATGGAGGTGCCAGGAAACAGGATCCACTCGCCCATCAGCAGGGGATCGACAGGCTCGCCATCGACCGGCAGGCGGCCAAGGGCATAGAGATCATCCGGCGCGCTCTCGCCGGGGCGGCCCTGCGGCGCAATCACCCGCTGGTGCGGGCCCTGCGCGAAGTAGAAGGCCCGGTTCGACCGGTCGGGGCCGAAGGTGTCGCGGTGCAGCATCGGCACGTGGTAGAATTCGAGGTGCGCGTCAAAGGCGAGCTTCCAGTTGGGCCCGCCAAGCTGGCGGCTTTCGACCATCGTCCAGCTTTCAAGGCCGAAGGGGGCGATGAGTTCGTCGACCCCGCCGAGCATGGCCGCCGGATCATGCGGGCTTGCGGGATCGAGAATCGCCCAGACCAGCCCGGCGCGCTCGGTGACGGGAAAGCGCTTCATCGCCAGCATCGCCTTGTCGACCGCGCCGAAATCGGCCGAGCTGGCGACGCCAATCAGCGCGCCGTCCTGTGCGAAGGTCCAGCCGTGATAGGGGCAGGTGAATCGCGCCGCCGTGCCGCAGCCGCTGGCCACAGCGGCCCCGCGATGGGTGCAGGCATTGAGCAAGGCGTGCGCCGTGCCGTAACGGTCTCGCACGACCAGCACGGGAACACCGGCGACCTCAAGCGTCTTGTAGTCGCCGGCCGTCGGGATTTCGCATGAGGCGGCGAGCACGAGTGGCACGCGCCTGAAGATGCAACGTTTCTCGGCCTCGAACCGGTCCGGGGAGGTATAGTGATCGGAGGGCAGCGCCATGACCTCGGGCGCCAGCGGGAAGGTGCCTTCGGCCGTATGGCGCAGCAGCGTGCAAGCCTGCTGTTCGAGCGTTGCCCGGGCAGCCGCGCCCTGTTGGATTTCCATCAATTGCATGGCGCTGCTCTCTCCCGATACTCGTCAAGGACTGCCAGTCTAGCCATTCACTCGCCTATATGCAACAAGCGTTGCATAATAACTGGTGATTCGGAGGGAGAGGCACGCCATGGACACCGCCACGATCGCGACGCTGAAGGCGCTGATGGAGTGGGAGGGGCAACGCAAGGCGCCCCCGCCGGGCTTCCCGCGGCTGCCCGATGTCCCTGCCGCGCGCTACACCAGCGCGGACTACTACGCGCTCGAACAGCAGCACATCTTCCGCAAGACTTGGCTGTTCGCCGCGCATCTCGATGAAGTGCCCGAGCCGGGCAGCTTCATGCGCTGGAACAATGCCGGCGATCCGATCATCATCGTCCACGGCACCGACGGCGTGGTGCGCGCCTTCTACAACACCTGCCGCCATCGCGGCGCGCCGGTTGTAA
>PNKW01000090.1 GCA_013822695.1 Erythrobacter sp.
CTTGTCCACGATCCCGCCGCGCTGCCCGCCGAAGCGATCAGCTTCGACGATTTCCTCAAGGTCGATATCAGGGCCGGGCGCATTATCCGGGCCGAACCCTTTCCCGAGGCGCGCAAACCCTCGCTGAAGCTCACCATCGACTTCGGCGAGGGGGTGGGGATCAAGCGCTCCTCGGCCCAGATCGCCGAGCTCTACGCGCCCGAGGTGCTCGAAGGCCGGATGGTCGCCGCGGTGGTCAACTTCCCCCCGCGCCAGATCGGCAAGTTCATGTCCGAGGTCTTGACCCTGGGCTTCCCCGATGCGGAGGGCCGGGTGGTGCTGTTCGCCCCCGATAGCGACGTGCCGCCTGGCGCGCGGCTGTTCTGAGGTGCGCTAGCGTTCGGCGTGCCTGCGGGCTCTCCTGGCCCAAGCGCGACAGGATGCGCTTTTGGAGAAATCAGGCCGCGGCGGGCAGCAGCGGCACGGTGATCGAACGCTCGCCGCCGAAATCCTCGCGCACCACGATCCGGCCCTGCCGTTCGAGATGGTCGAGCAGCCGCCGCACGCGGCTGGGCGAGGCACTGCCGTAAAGGCGGCCGAGCTCGTCCTCGCCGGGCATCGCATGGCCGCAGTGCGCGGCGATGAGGATTGCCAGATAGGGGGCGAGGCAATCGTCATCGACGCCCTCGGCGGCCGCGGCGATGGCCGTCTGCGCTTCGCTCTCCAGTTGGTCGAGGCCGCTGACAGCGTGGGCGAACATGCGGCGGAAGCGGGCGATGTCGATGTGCGCCGAGGCAATGCCCGCCTGGCGGCAGCGGATCGCGAAGTCGCGGAACGAGGTGGCAGCGGGGCGATAGGTCGCGCCCTCGGCGAGCGCGATGGCGCGAACCACGTCCTCGGGTGTGGTGCCGCCGTCGTTCACCGGTGCCGGGGCGGGCGGGGGAGCCGGGCGCGGCGCAGGTGTCTCGGCCTCGGGCGCCGGGCCGAGCGGTTCGGCTGCGCGGGTCACCTCGGGCAGATCGCGCGGGCGAGCGAGGGCTTCTTCGAGATCGGCGCGCGGCGGCGGGGGCGGGGGCGCGCGGCGCACCGGCTGGGGGGCGGCGGCGGCCTCGGCGAGGCGATCGGTGAGCAGCGCTTCCATCGCACCCTCGGCGGCGTCAGGCAGCGGGATCAGCCCTTGTCCGCCCCCGCGTCCGGCAGTGCGCACCGGCCCGACATGAACCGCCACCGGCCGGCGGCTGATCGCCGGGCCAAGTCCGAGGAACTGGCCGCGCTGGAGATCGCGAATGCGCTCGGCCTGGCGCCGGTCCATGCCGAGCAGATCGGCAGCGCGCTGCATGTCGATATCGAGGAAGGTGCGCCCCATCAGGAAGTTCGAGGCTTCCGCCGCGACGTTCTTGGCCAGCTTGGCGAGCCGCTGGGTGGCGACGATCCCGGCAAGGCCGCGCTTGCGCCCGCGGCACATCAGGTTGGTCATCGCCGCCAGCGTCAAGCGGCGGGTCTCGTCGTTCATCTCGCCCGCAGCGGCCGGCGCGAACATCTGCGCCTCGTCGACCACCACCAGCGCCGGATACCAGTGCTCGCGCGGGGCATCGAACAGCGCGGTCAGGAATAGCGCGGCGCAGCGAATCTGGGCCTCAACCTCGAGCTCGTCGAGCGCCAGCACGACCGAGGCGCGGTGCTGGCGCACGCGCGCGGCCAGCTCCTCGATCTCGCGCGGGGAGTATGCGCCCGCGTCGATCACCACATGGCCGAAGGCATCGGCGAGGGTGACGAAATCGCCCTCGGGATCGATGATGATCTGCTGGACTTGGCCTGCGCATTCCTCAAGCAGGCGGCGCAGCAGGTGCGACTTGCCCGAGCCCGAATTGCCCTGCACCAGCAGGCGCGTGGCGAGGAGTTCGGCGAGATCGATACCGATCGCCTGTCCCTCTGGCCCGCGCCCGATGTCGATATGTGCCGTCACCCGGCAGGGATTAGGCAGGCGGCAGTCCCGAGCAAAGACGCATGCGCAAGTTTTCCAGCGTTTCCCCCACCTAGCGTGCATCCCCAGCGCGGCTTTGTAGGTTTCGAGGATCATGTCCTGTTCGCTGCGATCGTCCGGCTTCATCTTCCGGAGCTTCACGACCAGGCGCATGATCTTGGGGTCGTAGGGCGCGAAGCCCATCTTGGCAAAATCGGCTTGCATCAGTTCTCTCCGGTGGTGGGGACAAGGCGCAGGAAGGGCGGCTGTCCGAGGGTGGTTTCGAGGGCCTCGACGCCCTGCACTGCAGTGCGCACGTCTTCGCGGAAGGCGAGGCGGCGCATCTCTTCGCCCAGTTCGCGCAGCTGCTGGGCGACAGTCGTCGAGCGCTCGGGCGTGAGGCGGGCGAGGGACTGTTCGCAGGCGCTGCACACGCTCGGGCCGGTGCTGTCGCACACGCTGGTGCCGAGCGCGGCGGCCGGGCCGACCGGCAGAACGCAGGGATCGTGGAAGCTGCAGGCGCACAGGCGGCAGAGGCCGTGCACCTGCTCGCCATCGACCAGGCGGAAGTAGACCGCCGGATCGAGAGGCACGAAGTTGCGGATCGTCTCGATCCGCGCGGGCGAGTGGTGGAGGCTGCCCTGCTCGGCCGAGATCAGCGTCAGGCGCAGGCGGCGGAAGTCGCTCTCGGCGCGGGAGGTGCCGAAGCCGGTGAGCATCAGCAGCTCGCGCGCCAGGCTGGAGAGCGAATAGCCGGCCATCAGGCGGCGCTTCTCGAGGTAGGTGCCGGGGGTCATTGTCCGGCCCTTGCTGCAAGGGCGTGGGTCGCCTCTGCGATCTGGTTGACGTAGCACCGGACCCACGCACCAAGCTCGGCGTCGTTGAAGTCCTGAGCGTTGGCGTTGGCGATGAGGTCGGTGAGAACCTCAATGTCGACCGGCTCCATCACGCAAGCCCGCAGGGCACGGGGCCGCCGGTCGCGTCGGGGTCGACCGGATCGGGGCGGAAGTACTCGGGGGCCTTCACCTCGACCTGCGGCTCGTCGAACCACTGGGTCTCGCGCGGCTTGCCGTCCTTGTCGAGGCCTTCGGGCTTGATGCCGATGTGGCGGCAGGCGTTGAGCCACTGGGTGACGCCGACGACGACGCCTTCGAACCCGGTGAGGCGGTCGCGGGCGAAGTCGCCGAGGTGGACCGTGTTGGGCTTGGCCAAGGGGAGTTCCTTTCGGGCAGCAGAAAGCCGCTCCGGGAAGCGAGGTGCGCGAGCCGGTGCGGCGGGGAAAATCGGGAAAGTGGGGGCCGGGTGCTGGTGGGTTCCGCAGCCGTTGCGCAGGTGCGGGTTCAACTTCGCCCGGCCCCCAAGGTGCCGGTTCGTCACCGGCATCGGGGCCGCCCGGGATCAGGGCGGCTGGGCCGTCTGCCCGGAGAGAATGGGCAGAACGTCACGGAATTTCTCGAAGGCCTCGGCCACCTCGCGGTGGGCTTCGCGGCGATCGGCCTCGGTTGCGTCGGGGCGCGCGGCGGCGATGATCGCGGCGATCGCCTCGCCGCCTTCCTTGGCCACGCCGTGGGCGTGATCGAGCAGGCGGTGGCGATCGGCGAAGCGCGCGGCGTCGGCGAGCTGGAGGCGGGTGGTGCCGGCAGGCTGGAACGTGACGCTCTCCGCCGGCGCCAGCGCCGATCTTGAGCCGGGCGTCTACGCCGCCTTTGGCCGCTTTCAGGATGGCGACGCGGTGACGATCGACGATGTCCCGGCGGTGATCCGGGTCAACGCAGGCCTGCCCGCATGAGCTTCGTGACCCGCTGGCGGGTGCCGACGCCCGCCTTCACCACCCGCTGGCGCGGCCCGGAAGGG
The DNA here is from genome assembly GCA_013822695.1 of Erythrobacter sp. Classification (GTDB taxonomy): domain Bacteria; phylum Pseudomonadota; class Alphaproteobacteria; order Sphingomonadales; family Sphingomonadaceae; genus Erythrobacter. Next base: position 3,797 of record PNKW01000090.1, read on the forward strand.
GCGCTCGAGGCGGTGGCGGCGGCTGCGCCCGAGACGCCGCTCTCGGCCTTCGTGGTGCCACCGGGCGAGCTGCCCGATCCCGGTGATCTCGCCGGCATTTTCAATTCAGCCTGAGGAGAGCCGTCAATGGCCAGTTTCATCCAGCGGGTGACCGCCCTGATCACCGCGATCAAGACCGAGACCAAGGCGCTACGCACGATTATTGCGGGCACGAGCAACGGAAACGCCTCGGGCCTGCAGACCACCGCGACCAACCTTGTCGCGGCGATCAACGAAGTCCGCGCGCTCGCGGCGGCGGGCTCCGGGGCTTCCCAGCAGGACATCGATGACGCGGTGGCCGCGCTGCGCACCGAGCTGCTCGGCGGGGCGGGCACCACGGTCGACACGCTGAAGGAGATCGCCGACCTGCTCGCCAGCAACACCAGCACCGATGCGGCGCTGGCGGTGATCGTCAGCAACAAGGCGAACAGCAGCGACGTTTACACCCAGGCCCAGATCGGCAACCCGGACACCGATCTGGTCGCGCTCTGGGAAGCAGCCTAAGCTATGGCCAGCCTGATCGAGCGCCTATCGGCGCTGGTTTCCGCGATCAAGGCGGACGTCAACGCACTGGCTGCGCGCCCTGCGGGGCCGCACGCAATGGAGCCGGGGCTGGCGGCGGGTGCTTATTTCAGCGCCGCAGTCGTCGGCCTCGCGCCCAGCACTCAGGCGACCGCTGCAAACCGGATCGAGCTGTTCCCGATCCGCCCCGGACGCAATGTCTCGGTCGACCAGCTTTCGATCGAGGTAGCCGGTACTCTGGTCGCCGGTTCGCAGGCGCGTGTCGGGATCTATTCGGCGCACCCGGACACCGGCCTGCCCCATCAGCTTCTGTCCGGGCCGGGCGACCTGCTGGATTGTGCCACCGCCGGTTTCAAGACCAGCGCGATCAGCCCGGCTCTCGCGCTTCAGGCGGGCACGCTCTACTGGCTGGCGGTGCACGGCAGTTCGACCCAGACCTTCCGCAGCCTTGCGGTCGGCGCGCTGTTGCCGCTGCCCCAGACGCAGACCGGCACCACGCACAACACCCAGCGCCGCGGCACGGCGACCTTCGCCACCGGCCTGCCGACGACTGCCCCGGCGGCAACGCCAGTGTCGGCAGCCGTGCCGTTCCTCAAGCTGCGCGTCGCCTGACCTTAGGAGAGCACAATGAACTGGATAGGAACCTTTCTCGCCGCCGCCGGGTGGCGCGGCCTGAAGAACTGGATCTGGATCGCGATCATCGGCGCGGCCGTCGCGGCGATCTGGGCCTTTGTCGCGGTGGCCGACCGGCGCCACGAAAACGCGCTCGAGGTGGCGAAGGACGCCGGCGCGATCGGTGCCGTCGCCGCCGGGCAAGCACAGACCCTCGACCAACTGGGAGATGCCAACAATGCCGAAGAAACTCTACGCAGTTCTGGCGAGCGCAGCGCTGCTCGCTTCGACCAGTGCCTGCGCGACGCGCGAGACCCCGCTGGCTGCGAGCGATATCGCCCCCTCGCGCCAGCTGAGTAGCTGGTGCCAGGGCGACCGGACGATCCGCTACAATCCCGCGCCGGCCGCGGGCGTGGCCGATGCGGGCAACCGTTTCGACAGCGACGAGACGGTGGCCGAGCTGCAGGAGCACAACGCCCGGCTGCGGGCGGCGTGCCCGGAGCCTGAGGCACCCTAGGTCTGGCGGCAGGCTGAAAAGCCGTGCCTCAAACGGGGGTATCGCTGGGGGTATCGCCGCGCAGCGCGTAGCCGGAGACCCGCAGAAATCAGCCAATCCGGCGCGTCACCGGCGCGGAGGCATTATCCGCGCCGGTCGCCGAGGGCGACGTCGATCGAGCGGAACGGGTCGGTGCCGCTGATCCAGATCGGCGCGTGGGTGGCACCCCACGAATTGAACCAGACGACGCCGGTGCGCTGCACCTCCTCGAGCTCCTCGGGGCTGAGCTGCCACTTGCTGAGGCAGTGGGTCTGCCCGTCGAGATCCCGGTACCGGTGAACCGGCAGGCTGTAGACCGTTCCGGCTGCAGCGTCCTCGGGCGTCGGCGCGCCGAGCGTCAGATTGGATTCGGGGAAGGCGATGCCGGTGGCCATTCGGTCTCCTCGGTGCCGCGAGCTTATCCTTGCGGAGGCCTGTCCCCGACCGGGCTCCCCCAATCCTTCCTCACGGCTGACCCAGCCTAGATCATTTTCCGAAAGGCCGAAAGATGCTGACCAACGCCGCGGCGAAAGCCGCCGGTGCGCAGGCGCGCGCCTACAAGCTGCACGACCAGGGCGGGCTGCACCTGCTGGTCCGGCCGACCGGATCGAAGAGCTGGCAGCTCAAGTACCGCTGGCGCGGCCGCGAGAAGCTCCTCACGCTCGGCCAGTTTCCCGAGGTCAACGTCAGCCGCGCGCGGATCCTCCAGGCCGAGGCCAAGGAGCAGCTCGCCGCCGGCGTCGATCCCGGCCGCAAAGCGGCCGCCGGCGACACGCTCGAGCAGCTCGCGCGGCTCTGGTACTCGGCCAACCTTCCGGCCTGGTCCGAGGCCCACGCCGAGGACGTGCTCGCCAGTCTCAAGCGGGACATTTTCCCGGAGCTGGGTGCGCTCGCTGCCGGCAGCGTCACCGCGCCGCAGCTGCTCGCCGCGATCGAGGGGATCGCGCAGCGCGGCTGCCGCACCAGCGCGCACCGGGTGCGCCAGCGGCTCGCCGAGATCTTCGCCTTCGGCCGCGCGCGCGGGCTAGTAAGCGGCAACCCTGCCGCCGACCTCGGCGCGGCAATGCTGAGCCCGCCGCCGGCGCGGCCGCACGCTGCGATCACCGATCTTTGCACTTTGCGCAAATTACTCGCCGCCTGCGACCGGGACGCAGCCCGGGCCGAGACGATCCTCGCGAGCCGATTCCTTGCGCTGACCGCAGTGCGCCTTGCCGCGGTGCGCGGGATGGTCTGGGCGGAGGTCGACCTCGAGGCGCGCACCTGGACGGTGCCGGCGGGGCGGATGAAGCTGAGCCGGGCCAAGAAGGACGACGCGCGGTTCGGCCACGTGGTGCCGCTGAGCGAGGCGGCGGTGGCGGTGTTGGAGCAAGTCGCTCCGCGTCGGAATATCGGCAGAAGGTCGGACATTATCGGCAAAACGTCGGATTTTATCGGACTTACCCTCGTCTTCCCCGGCCGCGACGGTGGCCCGATCGCGGCCGGGGCAATCCGTGAGCTCTACGATCGCGCAGGGTTCGCCGGGCGGCACGTGCCGCACGGGTGGCGCGCCAGCTTCTCGACGATCCTCAACGAGGAGCTCGGGCCCGGGTGGCGCTTCGACATCGATGCCGCGCTGGGCCACGCGGGCAAGGGCAAGGTCGAAGCGGCCTACAACCGATCGGCCCAGCTCGGCCGCCGCCGGGAGCTAATGGACCGGTGGGGGGCGCTGCTCAGCCAGAAAGCCTGAAAGCCAGAAATCTGGATTTTCCGGTACCTCGCGGCGAGCGCGAGTGGAGATTGTGGCACAAGCCTTGCTCCTCGCCCCCCGCAAAGCCCCTGCGGCGGCGCAGCCGCCGCTGCCCTGCGGTGCGGCTGGGTGCTTCGTTCCTGTGGTGTTCTGTGGGTGCGTCGGGGGCGAGAACGAATTCAGCGCATGAGGCCGCCCCAAGCGGCCTCATTCCTTCTGAATACTTCGACTGAGGAGGGGATTCAGGTCAGTCACTGAACTCGCACCCTTGAGCATCGCGACGTGTTCGGCCTGAGCGCGTTCGTCCCCGGGGTAGATGATCCGCGCCTGCTCCTCTGGGCTGGTGGCGCGCCTGAAGCACGCCGCCTTGTAGGCGGTGGCGCTGACGATCGCGGCCTTGCGGCGGGCGAGGATGCCCTCGAAGCGGGGGTAGGTGACCTTGGCGTCGGTGAGGCTCTTGCCCTTGCGGCGCAGCAGCTGCTGCAGGCGATCGTAGCAGCGCTTGTGCAGGCGCGAGGGATCGAACCAGTAGGCGTTCGAGACCTGTTTGACCTGCGGCCCTTCGCCCGGCGCGTTGCCCGTCCGCTCGGTGCGGCGGATGTGATCCATGAAGCCGTCGGCCTCGAGGTTCCGGATCGCGCGCACGACTGTCGCCCTGGCGAGCCTGGTCTTGCTCATGATCGTGTCGATGCAGGGCTCGCAGATCCCCTTCTTGAAGTCCCAGCAAGAGAGGATTGCCCGCAGCACCTTCTGCCCGGCGAGACCGAACCGGTGCCGCTTGCCGACCTCCTTGGTGTAATCGTCCCACTCGGCCAGCACGCGCATCAGCCCGTCGACGAAGGCCATTCCCCAAGGGTTGGGGCGCGCGACCTGCGCGCGGCGGTCCTCGACGTCGAAGCTGTCCCGGCGCACCGGCTGGTAGGTTCGGCGGTCGCCGGCGAGCAGCTCGGCCTTCACCGTGCCGAGGCCGCTCATGCGGCACCTCGCGCGGTCAGGCGGCTGGCGGCAGCCCGGTCAGCAGCTCGGCCCATTCGCAGGCCAGCTCGCGCCGCCTGCCCATGTACGCCGCGCGGTTGTACGCTGCCTCGACGCCGTCGCGCATGTGGGCGAGCATCAGGTCGATGATCGCGCGATCCTCCGGCCGACCGGCCTTCGCCGCGCGCTCGTTCATGATGGTCGAGAAGCTCGCCCGCCACCCGTGCGGCACGTGCCGGCCGCGATACCCGGCATCGATGTACACCTTGCTCAGCGTGACGTCGCTGATCGGCTCGACCCGCGTCATGCCCGGGAACAGCCATCGCTGTTTCGAGCGCGGCCCGCCAGTGTGCTCGAGCGCTTCCTTGACCACCGTCACCGCGGCCGGGGCAAGGGGCACCACGAAGTCGAAGGTGCCGTCGCGCTTGTTCCGGGCCGACAGCTTCATCTTCGCGGCCGGGATCCGCCAGATCGGCTCCTCGCTGTCCAGCTGCTCGAACTCGGTCCGCTCCGCCATGCGCACCGGGCCCGGCCGTGCGGCCGTCAGCGCCAGCAGGCGCGAGGCCAGCTTGGTCGACAGCCACACGCGCGGCATGCCCTCGATCTTGTCCATCAGCGCGCGGCACTCGGGCACTGTGACCAGTGCGGGCCGTCGCTTTGCGGACATCGGAGCGAGCGCGCGCCGGACGATCGCCGCCGGGTCGTTTTCCGCCAAGCCCGCCGCGATCGCCCAGACGAACACCTCGCTCAGGTGACCGCGCACCTCGTGCGCCATCGTCTTCGCGCCGCGCGCCTCGATCCGCCGCAGGGTCTCCAGCACCACGGGCGGCGTGATCTCGCGAATCGCCATGCGGCCGAGGAACGGGAAGGCGTTCGCCTCGAGCCGGGCCATCACCTCGGCCGCGTAGCGCGGCACAAGCGTCGGCGCTTTCTGCGCATGCCAGGAGCGGGCGACTGCCTCGAAGGTCTCGCCGTAGCGAACTTGCGCTTTCGCCGATCGCCGCTGTGCCCCCGGATCGGCGCCCCCAACCAGAACGATCTTCGCCTCGTCCCGCAGCTCCCGCGCCCGCTTCGCCGAGATCAGCGGCCAAGGGCCGAAGGTGAGCCGCTTCTCGACCCCGCCGAAACGGTACTTCCAGCGCCACGACCGCGTGCCGGAAGGCATCACCTCGAGGTAGAGCCCGCCGCCGTCGGAGAGCTTCCACCGCCTCGATTGGGGGCACGCGTTTCTGATCTGCAGTTCTGTCAGCAACTGGTGCCCCTGCCGTTGCCCCCTGAGGGGTTGCGCTGTCACGCGACCCGCCGCGACAAACTGCGCCCGATTCGCTTTGACTTTCGGGGGTTTGGGCTAGTCCAAGCGACAGTTCGCGACAATATGCGACAAAATCTGGCTGGGGCGGAGCTTAACTCCCGACTCCTGTAATCTGCATTTGCTGTTCAACGCCTACGACATAACTGGCGTCTGGAAGCAGCAGGAAACCTCAGATTCCTGAGGGATTCGAACCGCTTGTTCGAATCCCTACGCCGGTGTGTTGCAGGCCGAAAGGCAGCAACCCATGGCCACTGGTCATAGAGACAGAAAACGGACACCGCCCTTTTCAGTCCGTCTCTCATTTGAAGAGAGGGCAATCGTAGAACGCAATGCCGGCTCGATGCCGGTGGGTGCATACATCAAGAGCCTGCTGCTCGCGGATGATGCACCCAAATATCGCGAGCGGCGCAAACCGCCGGTCGCAGATCAAGCGGCGCTGGCGCAAGTGCTGGCGTGTCTTGGCGCATCGCGCATTGCGAACAATCTCAATCAGCTCGCGCACGCGACGCACATTGGCAGCTTCTATTTCGATGAGGACACCAAGCGGGCGATCCGCGAGGCGTGCAATGATGTGCGTATCATGCGCCAGCTGCTCATGCAGGCGCTGGGCAAATTCGATCCGCGCGAAGAGCGCCCGTCTGAATCCACGTCGCAGAGTTTTGCGCGCGCAACCGTGCCAGGTCAGACGAGGCCACGGCTATGATCCTCAAAGGATCACAGCGCGCTGGCGGCGCGCAACTCGCCGCGCATCTGCTCAATGATCGCGACAATGATCATGTTCGTGTCGGCGAAGTGCGCGGCTTTGCATCTGACGATCTGCACGGCGCATTCAAGGAAGCGCAGGCCATCGCCAGCGGCACGCGCTGCAAACAATACCTGTTCTCGCTCAGCATCAATCCGCCCAAGACCGTCGATGTCTCGGAGCGGGATTTCGAGAGAGCGGCGGATGCGGCGGAACTGGCGCTCGGTCTGTCGGGGCAACCGCGCGCAATTGTCTATCACGAGAAGGAAGGCAGGCGGCATGCGCATGTCGTCTGGAGCCGGATCGATCCAGCCGAGATGCGCGCGATCAACCTTGCGCATTTCAAGAACAAGCTGACATCGCTTTCTCGCGATCTCTATCTCGAACATGGCTGGCCTCTACCGGACGGATTGCGGCCAGACAGAGCAGGCAATCCGCTCCGCTTCTCGCTGGAGGAGTGGCAGCAGGCGAAACGCCAAGGCGTCGATCCGCGCGAGATCAAACAGATCTTCCGCGATTGCTGGAACCGGTCGGATAGCCCGCAAGCCTTCCAACATGCGCTGGCCGAGTATGGCTATTTCCTTGCGCGTGGTGATCGGCGCGGGGTCGTCGCCATCGACCTTCATGGCGAGATTTACTCCGTTGCACGCTGGGCGAACGTCAAAGCCAAGGACGTGCGCGAACGCTTCAGCGATGCCGATGCATTGCCGTCGGTCGCGCATGTCGCGGGTGAACTGAAGCAAAGCGTAACGCGTCAGCTGCGCGGCTA